>JAPCWD010000003.1 GCA_025943965.1 Synergistaceae bacterium DZ-S4 | reverse complement strand
GATCAGACTACGGTAGTGAGCGTGGTCATTCCTAAAAAACTGGTCGGAGAGATCCGTGCCATCAAGGTGGTGTGCTAGCCATGACTGAGAAAAAGAATATCATCTGCCGTTGCGAAGAGATAGAGATCGACGAGATCCGCGAATGGATCAACGCCGGCTACACAAATTTTGAAGAACTTAAAAGGATCCTTCGCGTAGGCATGGGACCCTGCCAGGGCAGAGGCTGCCGGGACATAATCCTTCGCGAGCTCTCCAAGGCAACAGGCAAACCAGTAGCAGAACTTCTGCCTGGAGTTATCAGGCCTCCGGTGAAACCGGTCAAAGCCAAACTATTGGCCGAAGATAACGAATAGGAGGTAGGGTGCTATGACTGTAAAAACAGCTGATGTAATTGTTGTAGGCGGAGGAGTTCACGGAGCATCCACCACGTATGAACTGGCAAAAGCCGGCGTTAATGTAGTCCTTTTTGAGAAGGAATATCTTGGCTCAGGCGGCTCAGGCCGTTCCGCAGCCGGTCTGCGCCAGCATTTCGGAACAGAGGTCAACCTTCATATGGCCAAGTACAACCTCAAGGTCTTCCCGACACTCGAGGAAGAGCTTGACACAGGCATGCCGCTTGAGTTCACTCAGTGGGGATATATGTGGGTAGCCTACGCAGACAGCGTTCTTGCACAGCTTCAGAAAAACGTAGATCTCCAGAGAAGTCTGGATATCCCCTCTGTTATGATGAAGCCTGATGAAGTAAAAGCCCGTTGGCCCTATCTCTGCATGGACGGCATTATCGGAGTCGCCTTCTGCGGTGATGACGGTCACATCAACCCGCAGACGCTTACCCTTTCATATGGTCATGCAGCACGCAGGCTCGGTGCAACGGTAAAGACATATTGTCCTGTAGTTAAGCTTCTTGCAGAAAACGGCAAGATCAAAGGCGTAGTGACTGAAGACGGAGAAGAGTGGCATGCACCTAGGGTCCTTCTCTCTGCCGGTCCGTGGTCAACGCCCCTTGCAGCGACTGTGGGAGTAGATCTTCCTGTATATCCTGAGCGTCATAATCTCCTTATAACGGAACCTGTCGAAGTATTTGACTGCCCGATGGTACTCTGTCTTGACGACGGTGCGTACTTCAAGCAGTGCCCGAACGGTACCTTCATGTTCGGCCGGGATGACCCGGGTGAACCTCATACAACTGAGTGTTCAAACAGCGCCAAGTTCCTCGAAGGGGTCACCAAGAGTGTTCTGAAGAGGATCCCTGCACTCAGCGGAGTCAGGGTGGTACGCCAGTGGTCAGGTCCTTACGACAATACACCGGACCATAACGCTATTATCGACTGGACACCGGTCGAAGGCCTGCTGGTCGACTGCGGATGGAGCGGACACGGGCTTCAGTTTGGACCGTCAGGCGGCCGAGTCTGCAAGGAACTCCTTATGGGGGAAAAGCCATTTGTAGACCTTTACCGTTTCCGCCTTTCCAGATTTGCCGAGAACGATCTTTTCTTCGAGCCTGCGTTCATTTAGAAACATTCAGACAGTGTCTACCCGGGGGCGGATGTGACTTCCCGCCCCCTTTTTCGTTGCAGCACAAATAAATTGATGACAGAAAGAGATCTGAAAACCCTTGCCTCCGTAACAGTTATGATGGTATCCTACTACGCACTTGCCGGCGAGATGCACAGGAATATATTAAATTTACTGAATAGGCGGAGGGAAGACAAATGGCAATAAATTTGAAAAGAGCGGAATCTATTTTGAAGAAGGCTGTATTAAAGTCTGAGGAACTTAACTTGCACGTGGCAATTGCAATTTTTGATTCTGAGCATGATCTTGTGTTGTTTCAAAAGATGGATAATACTCCGGACCTATGCGTAAAACTGTCACAGGCAAAAGCATTGACTGCTTTAAAATTAATGAATGATACAGATAAATTTTCTTATCTGGTAACTAAAAATACCGGTATTTTGTCTGATATCCGTTACGAAGAATCTATTTCATTAATAGGAGGCGGTAAAATAATTTTAGAAAACGGGTCGGTCATCGGCGCGCTTGGAATAAGCGGCGGTACAGAGGAACAGGATGTCGAAGTAGCGGCATTCGCAATATCTGACGGTGTCTAGGATCATAACAATAATTTATGGACAGCTTTGATGAAGGGAAATAACAAAGAGGTTTTTTTCAATTATTATTTCCAAGATCCATGGTCAAGCACCGGTTCGGAAATGTTCACGGAAAAATTAAGGCACTTCCTTTTTATGAGTGGTGACTGAAGCCTTGCATTCTTTTTCACAAAGTGGTATAACGTCACAGACACCCTGATATCGTAGTTTAATACAGATGTGTCTTTGTATCTTGTCAGATCCGGGATATAATACTGCCGGATAAAGTTGGAGGCAAATGGCAATGCGCTGCGTTTCTTTTGGCTATGCCGGGAAAAAGTTGCTGATTCCTTTAGTCACAGTTTTTATTGTAATTGTCTCCTGCTGCGTATCCCCTTCCGCTTTTTTACTCACGCAGGGTCATTCAGGTGTGCCCTTTGACCTTTGTCGGGAAGGGCCCCGTCCTATTCCTATTGGTACCCTGACGGCAGGGAACGGTCCTTTTTCTTCAAGTGACCCTGAAACAGGCGGACTTCCTGCGGAGCTGGTAAATCTGACCGAGCCGACAGGTCCTGCAAGCCTCATTAACTTCAGGATTAGGAATAAGACGTTTTTTTCAAACGCAGATCGTCTTTTCAATGTCGGGGCAATGTTTTTCCTCCCCCGGATCCTTGGAAAACCATATTTTTTGATATCAGAAGATCTCTTTCCGTCAGCCTTTCATACGATCAAGACTATTCGAAAACTGGAATAAACCTTTCCCTCTGCGATCCTTCAGATCCTGTACATGATCATGCCATCTCGGTCTGAGACGCATGGTTTTCCCATTATTTTAAAAGGTATCTGCTTATGTGCTCTGTCGGTCAGGCGGAGTGCAGGATGCTGTCCTTTCGATCTGTATGTAAACTTGGAGGTTATGAATATGTCGGAAGTTGTTTCTATGAGTTCTAATTTCACCGGCCCCTCAGGTGCGCTGGTAATGTCGTTTATTTCCATGAGTATAGTATTTCTCGTTATTATTGGATTGATGTTTGTTATGAAGGCAACCAATATGATAGTCACAGCTTATTTGGCAAACAGGTCCCGGAAAGATCCGACGGGGGAGGGTCGCTGAAATGGATCTCTACCTTAGCGCCCTTAAAGGGGTCATAGATCAGTCGGGGATCATCGCCCTCAGCGGAGGCAATTTGCTGATGCTCTTTGTATCGTTCATCCTTCTGTATCTTGCGATAGTAAAGGATTTTGAGCCTCTTCTGCTTCTTCCGATCGCGTTTAGCTGCCTTCTGGTCAATCTCCCCCTTTCCGGAATTATAGATGAAGGCGGTTTTCTCTATTTTGTAAAATTCGGAATAGACCACGAACTCTACCCCATAATAATCTTTATGGGCATAGGTGCTCTGACAGACTTTGGTCCGCTTCTTGCTAACCCTGTTACATTTCTACTCGGAGCAGCAGCACAGCTCGGAGTCTTTGTTGCCGTCATAGGAGCCATGATGATGGGCTTCACTATCCAGGAAGCAGCCGGCATAGGCATCATAGGCGGAGCCGACGGTCCGACTGCGATATACCTTTGTGCGAAGCTGGCAAAGCATATACTCCCTGCAGTGGCGGTAGCGGCATACAGCTATATGTCGCTTGTGCCCCTTATCCAGCCCCCTGTGATCAAGCTCCTTACCACAAAAGAGGACAGGGCGATAAAAATGGAACAGCTCCGCCCGGTCTCCAGGAGGGAAAGGATACTTTTCCCAATAATCTCTACCATAGCATGCGGACTTATACTGCCGCCTTCGGTACCGCTTATCGGCATGCTGATGTTTGGCAATTTGCTTCGTGAATGCGGCTGTACGGAACGTTTGAATCTCGCAGCTCAGAACGAGGTCCTTAACGCGACGACGATCTTCCTGGGGATCTCTGTAGGGGCGACTATGAGCGCAGATTCCTTCCTGAGGGTCGAGACAATCATGATCATATGCCTCGGTCTGGTCGCATTCATCTTCAGCACCGCAGGAGGAGTTATCTTCGGACAGGTCATGAAAGTAATGACCAAGGGAAAAGTCAATCCGATAATCGGGGCGGCTGGCGTTTCAGCAGTACCGATGGCCGCGCGTGTCTGTCAGAAAGTGGTCCAGAAGGAATTCCCGGGATCATATATACTCATGCACGCAATGGGGCCGAACGTTGCCGGAGTTATCGGAACTGCAGTCGCAGCAGGAGCGATGCTGACGCTCCTTTCGAAATAGAGCGGACATTAATATGAAGATACTGGAAATAATGCTCTGCTCAGCAGCAGCTATGGCGGTCTTTTTTTATGCGGCCTGGTCTGTCCATACACAGCCGGTTAAAAGAAAAGGACAAAGGCAGGGGTAGATCCGATCAGTGTCTTAATGGCGGCAAGTTCCTATGGCCTCCCAAGCCAGTGACTTGTCCAGTTGTGCCGTGTAGATAAACGCAAGTTCTTAGTGAAATTATCGAAGAAATCAATTTTATTTCTCGAAGAACTTGCATAATTTATGAATAAATATTATAGTCAAAAAAGATAGGATCCTTTTGTAGAGGTGACAGCATATGCATGAAAAAGGGATCGAAACTTTTTTGGCTGTTTCGATGTCCAGGACCCTCGGAAAGGCTGCCGAGCTGTTGAATGTGACGCAGTCGACAGTAAGCTATAACCTGAGCGAACTGGAAAGCGAAATGGGCATGATGCTCGTAGACCGGCAGAAAGGAATGAAATCTGTCAGCCTTACACCTGCCGGTGAAAGTTTTCTTCCCCTTGCCCTTAAGTGGCAGGAAGTGAGCAGGGAGATAGCAAATGCCCGAAACCCCGGCTCCGCTTTCTCCCTTGCGATAGGCGGGTCCGAGACAGTAAATTACAGGCTTCTGCCCAGGGTGTACAAGGATCTTCTCGAACATGACCCACCTGTTTACCTAAGGCTGCTGACAGATCCCACTGACCAGATGTACCAGGCAGTAGAGAGCAGGGCCATAGATCTTGCCATAGTCCTTCATGAGGAGACCACCAGATATGTTCAGATAGATCCATTTTTTAAAGAGAGCCTGGTGGTCGCCCGAATACCAAATGAAGATGAGAATATATCAGATGTGATAAAGCCGGAGTGTTTGATGCCGGAGCTGGAATATTACATTGAGTGGAGCAGCGGCTACAGACTTTGGCATGACCACATCTGGGATCCTATCAGAACTGCGAAAATGCGGCTGGACTCAGTCAATCTGGTAGGTTCGTTCATGGATAAGCCCGGTCAGTGGTGCATGGTCCCATGCTCTGCGATGGAAGAACTGAAACAGGGTAACGACAGGATAGTGTTTCAAAGGATATCTGAGGCTCCGCCCGATCTCCTCTATTACAGGATCACACACAGATACCCTAGGGCCAGCGCGCTTCCGGGGCTGGCGATTTTTGACGAAATCGTACAACGGCACGGATTTGGATCATTATATTAAATAGCGGAGTGATACAATTGGACCTTGCACCTTTTATAGACCACACTAACCTTGATCCTGCGGTCAGGAAGGAGGATATATTAAAACTCTGCGACGAGGCATTGGAAATGGGATTCGCTTCGGTATGCGTAAACCCGTGCTATGTGCGCCTTGTCTCGGAAAAACTTAAGGGTAGCGGCGTTAAGGTCTGCTCGGTCGTCGGATTTCCCCTTGGGGCTGGCATATCGCCGGTCAAGGCTTACGAAGCTGAGAGGGCTTATGAGGACGGAGCGGAAGAGATCGACATGGTGATGAACATATCTCATGCAAAAAATGGATCGTTCTGTCTTCTGAGAGACGACATAGCTGCAGTTGTAAAAGCTGTTCCAAGGTGTAAAGTCAAAGTCATTATCGAGGCTTGTCTGCTCGAAGACTCTGAAATAATTGAGGCATGCAAGGCAGCCTGCGAGGCCGGAGCCCATTTTGTAAAGACATCGACTGGATTTTCTTGCGGAGGAGCAACAGTCAGGGTGGTTGAACTTATAAGAAAAAACCTGCCTCAAAGTATGGGTGTCAAGGCTTCCGGAGGGATCAAAGACCGCGGCAGCGCAGAAGAGATGATAAAAGCAGGTGCCGACAGACTTGGAACTTCCCGGTCGGTAATGATATGCAGATCAGCGGATAACGGATAATTCAGAAATAGTCAGATTTTTAAATATTCAATTTTCTTAGAGAAGCCTTGACATATGAAGTAAAATGAACGATTATTAAAGTCGTTTTTGCTTAAAGAATAGCTTATGCAAAGTCTCCACAAGGGAGGAATTTATAGTGAGTGAAACAGAAATTAAGACAGCAGAAGTACTGCAGGAAGGAGATCAGAAGATCGACCTTGACGATCTTATGCGCAAGTATGACACAGAAGCGCGATTCAGGGCGCTCGAAGGATGGCAGGCAAAACTTGTATCCCTGATAGCAATTGCGATGTCCTGCTTCCATTTTTATACTTCAGGTTTTGGTCTTCTCCTTGCCCAGAAGCAGGGTGCGGTCCATCTTGCGTTTACTCTTTGCCTTGTTTTCCTTCTCTATCCTGCAACATCCAAACAGTCAAAGACGAGCGGCATACCCTTCTATGATTTTATTCTCGGAGCAGTAGGCGTTGCATCTGCAATGTATCTGGTGGTATTTTTCAACGACCTGACAACAAGAGCGGGACTTCCCACACAGACCGACCTGATCATGGGATTCCTGCTGATAGTGACACTGCTTGAAGCGACCAGAAGAATATCTAACCCTGTACTGCCGTGCCTGGCAATTGTAGCACTTCTCTACTGCTACGTTGGCCGTTCGCTCCCCGATATGATCGCTCACAGGGGTTTTTCGATCCCCCGTATCGTAAACCACATGTATCTTGGTACAGAAGGAATTTTCGGAACACCGCTTGAAGTATCTTCGACCTTCGTCTTCATGTTCATCCTTTTTGGAGCAGTCCTTGAAAAGACAGGTTTGGGAAAATTTATAATAGACCTCTCGATGGCGCTCGCTGGCTGGTCCACAGGAGGACCGGCAAAGGTCGCCGTCGTCAGCTCTGGACTTATGGGCACAGTTTCAGGATCATCAGTCGCAAACGTCTGTACCACCGGTATGTTCACGATACCGCTTATGAAAAGCGTCGGATACGAGCCCCACTTTGCCGGTGCCGTTGAAGCCGTCGCATCCACAGGAGGACAGATCATGCCTCCGGTCATGGGGGCGGGCGCATTTATCATGGCCCAGTTTCTTGGCGTACCTTACATCGAAGTCGCTCTCGCAGCTGTTGTTCCCGCACTGCTCTACTATTTCGCTGTCATGGTCCAGGTACATTTTGAAGCTACAAGACTCGGACTTAAAGGGATCCCGTGGTCACAGCTTCCCCCACTCTGGCCGCTGCTGAGATCGAAGGGCTTCCTTCTTATCCCGCTTGTTGCGATAATTTACTTTCTGCTCGCGGGCTTTACTCCCCTTAGAGCGGCGTTCAACGGTATACTTGTAAGCTTCGTGCTTTCATGGCTCAACAAGGAGACCCGGCTGACCCCGCCAAGGATAATGGAGGCCTTTGAAACAGGAGCAAGAGGAGCGATCGGTGTAGCCTGCGCATGCGCCACTGTTGGAATGGTCGTCGGGATGGGAACGCTCACAGGACTTGCACTCCGCATCGCTAACGCAATAGTCACACTTGCGGGCGGAAGCAAGATACTCACACTCTTCTACACAATGCTTGCCAGTATTGTCCTCGGAACAGGACTTCCAACTACGGCAAACTTCATAGTCACGAGCACTATGGCGGCTCCTGCACTCTTCAAGCTCGGTGTGCCGGCCAAGGCTGCTTACATGTTCGTCTTCTACTTCGGCATAGCTGCGGACCTTACTCCGCCTGTCGCCCTTGCGGCTTACGCAGGTTCGGGCATTGCAGGCTCTGACCCGATGAAGACGGGGGTCACGGCTTTCAAGCTTGCGCTTGCGGGGTTCCTGGTGCCGTATGTATATGTCTATAATCCGATGCTTCTCTTTATTGACGTGGTGCCCTTAGAGATGATCCAGGCGATCTTTACTGCCCTTCTCGGCGTATTCCTCCTTGCCATGGCTACGATAGGCTTCTATAAGGCTCACCTGCCCTGGTATCTGAGGATCACGGCATTTGCCGGAGCACTGGGACTTCTCATCCCGGGAACTGTTTCAGACCTTGCGGGACTTGGTGTTCTGGTATTGATATTCTTCATCCAGACAGCGAAAGCGAAGAGCCTTGCAAAAAAGAAAGCGGAGGAGAATACCGGACCATCCGGTGGCCAGATGCAGTGATCACCGAATATCTGTACTAAATACTGATTCTTACAGTGTCGTTTTCAGCTAAAATTTGGCTGTATCCGGACTGGCCTCAGCTCGTCCAACAAACATAAATCATCATTAAGGAGGAACAAGTAATGAAGAAAGTCATCATCGTAACACTTGTAGCGCTTCTTGCAGCATTTTCATTTACAGCAGTAGCTTCGGCAGCCACATATATGTCCGTTGCTACAGGCGGAACATCAGGTACCTACTACGCAGTAGGCGGAGCACTTGCGGCAGCGGTCACAAAAGACGGTAAGATCCAGTGCACGGCAGAAACAGGAAACGCCTCTGTTGCCAACGCAAACCTAATTGCAACAAAGGGTATTGAGATCGCGTTCGTTCAGAACGACATCACATACTGGGCGGTAAACGGACAGCTTATGTTCCAGGGCAAACCCCTTAAGAACATACGCGCGGTTGCTTCCCTCTATCCTGAGCACGTTCAGGTCGTTATCGCGAAGGATGCCGGCATCAAATCCATCAATGACCTCAAAGGCAAGCGCGTAGGCGTAGGTGCACCGGGTTCAGGCGTTGAAGGCGACGTACAGGCCATCTTCGGAGTTGCGGGCCTTACCTACAAAGATCTTAAGCAGGCCAACTTCCTTGACTTTGCAGCCACTGCAAGCCGTTTCAAGGACAACCAGATCGACGCAGGCTTCGTTGTTGCCGGTTTCCCGACAGCAGCGATCATGGACCTCACAACGACCAAGGACGTAGGTCTTCTCAACTTTGACAAGGCCTTCCTTGACAAACTGCACAAGCAGTATCCCTTCTTCGTTGCAAGCAAGATCCCCGGCAAGACATATAAGGGTATCGACAAAGATACAGTAACACCGGCGGTCATGGCTATCCTCATCACCCACGAAGATGTTCCCGAGCAGCAGATCTATGATTTCGTAAGCTCGATGTTCAAGAACCTTGACGACATCGCGGCAGTCCACGCGAAGGGTAAGGAGATCACACTGAAGGGCGCACTCGACGGACTCACAGCACCTCTTCACCCGGGTGCAGCTAAGTTCTACAAAGAGAAGGGACTTATTAAGTAAAATCCTTTCGTACGCAGTTTTAACAGCAAGGGCCCCGTCCATGCGGGGTCCTTTTTTATTCCCTATTTGCATAATGCTGCATATCGGGCATCTGCTATACTTGCTAAAATACTTTATCTACGGAGAAGAGTGCATGTTGAGCCGTATCTACAGCATGAAGGCTTTTATGGCTCTCAGTGCTATAAACTTTCGAATTTTTATATTTGGTCAGTCCGTCTCTCTTATCGGCACATGGATGCAGAGACTTGCGATGAGCTGGCTGGTGCTCAGGCTTACCGGTTCTGCCGCAGGGCTTGGGCTGGTAGAGCTTTCGAACCAGGCACCGATACTCGTGACCGGTTTTTTTGCCGGTTCGATCCTTGACCGGTACGACATGAAAAAGATCCTGATAATCACGCAGATCCTCTGTATGCTGCAGGCCCTTTCATTGGCATTTCTCGATTTCACGGGAATAATAAGATACGGACAGGTACTCTTTCTCAGCTTCATGCTCGGTCTGGTATCTTCGATAGATCTCCCCGCACGTCAGGCAAGCGTCGTAAGGATGCTTGACAGGCCCGATCAGCTGAACAGCGCTTTAACGATAAATTCCACTGTTTTTAATCTTGCACGGCTTGTAGGGCCGGCTTTTGCCGGCTTTGCAATACAGGCAGTGGGAGAAACCATGTGTTTTTTTCTGAACGGCGTAGCATACCTTGCGGTAATATTTTCACTTACACGCCTGAAGATCAAAAAAGTTGATATGACTCTTCCTAAGAGCGGCTGGCATGGTTTCAGGGAAGGTCTTGAATATACGTTGGGGTTCAACGCATTGAAAAGAATGATCCTCACATCCGCAGCCTTTTTCTTCCTTTGCTATCCATACGCGACCCTCCTGCCTTTTTTTGCAAGAAACGTTTTTCAGAGCGACGCGTCAACGCTTGGTTTTTTTCTTGGTTCTGTCGGACTCGGGGCGATAATAGGTGTGATCTACCAGGCCAGCCTGGTACCGCTCAGCAAGCTCCATATAAGGGCAATTTACAGCGTAGGACTATTTGGGGCCGGACTTACCGGATTCTCGCTCTCGAGGTCTGTTGAGCTCTCCTGCGCCGCCCTTACGGTACTTGGTTTCGGGATGTCTACCGGATCGGTATGCTTCAACACTCTGATCCAGAGCATAATCGAGGACGACAAGAGGGGGCGCGTGATGAGCCTTTATACTGTGGGCAGCGTTGGAGTAGGACCCTTGGGCTCTCTTACCGCCGGAATTTTAGCAGACATATTCGGGGGTACGTTTTCTGGGCTAATTTTCGGTCTTGGGGCGATATTCCTGGCCATATACATGAGACGGAGACTGAAGCTGATCGAGTCTCCCCTCCTGATGAAACTGAGGGAGAAGGGACTCCTGGATGTTGTATAATTCAACCGTGTTAAAATTTTACCTGTCGCACAGAAAGGCCTGATATGATTTTTTCATTTTTTCTTACGCTCGTTTCAGGGATCTCCTTGATGATTTTGGTATTGACGGTATCCCTGCTCCTCATAGGGGGGGAAAATGTGCTCTACGACATACAGGGTACGGACGCATCTCTATTTGCCCCTTACAGAAGGTTCCTTGCCGGAAGGTGTTCTGACAGGTGTCCTCCGCCATTGCTCTATGCTTCATGCCTTTGCCTTCTGATGATCTTCCTCTTTATACCAATGGGCTCTTTCCCGCAGTTTGTAGAGACAGATGGCGACTTCATAGTTATCGTGTTTCTTCTGCTGGCATCTCAGGGACTATATATCCGTGGAATGAAGGTCTTTTCAGGTGAGATATACCAGTCTTTCGACACCAAAGAACTCTTCGTTCTCTCAAAATTTGCAGTCACTCTGATAGCTGTGGGAGGGACGCTCTCCTGGTATGCCCTGAACAGGGGAATGCCGGGGAGCATTTTCAGCCTTGAAACCTTCACGGCAACATCGATCTGGACTGTAACGGGTATGTGGGGGAAAATGGGCTCGGCGGCTTTTTTGCTGCTTCTTTTTGCAGCCTCTCCGTCCAGAGGGGTAACAAAGACAAGGATAGTGGACAATGTACAGATACCTGAGATCTTCGATGCTATAAGATCGACCCTTGCTCCGGCAATGATAGTGTCTTTCTTTTTTCCGGCGCGTCTTGGACTTGCCTTGGGCCTTATAGGTTTCAAAATGTACCTTGTGGACTTTGTTTCATTCTGGTTCAGGGTAATGCTTGTTCAGATCGTTCTGGCACCTTTGGCGGCAAAATTATTCAACAAGGCAAGAGATAAGTCACCGGAAAGGCCGGGACACTTGCCTGAAATGATCATCGGCGCCTCAGGCATTATTTTTTATATGCTGGATCTTTACATGTGATCACCTCGAGCCGCCCTCCATCGGCGGTACCCCCATCGGGGCGCTTTCAAGTATATCTGTCCTGTAGAATTCGGCTGATATGAGGGGCATTTTTCGGATCCGTACGACCAGACGTTCGCCTGCAAACAGCTCAAAGAAATTTCTCCTGCCGAAAGGCTCAAGCATTACCTGGTTCCGGCCGATCTTATTGTTGCCTATCCTGTAGTAATATTCCTTCCATGACATCCTTCCGCCCTGGAAGATCATCCATTCACCGGTGTCTATGAACCTGCCGTATCTTGGCCTGTCAAAAGGAAGTCCTGCATTGGTCGATCTGACCCTTTCCTCCCATGTCCAGAGAAGGCCTCCTGCCACTTTGTATTCGTCTTCCACGGGTGTCAGTTCGACGGAATGTATATATCGCGTTGTGAATCTGTGCCCGAGGGAGACCGGAGACTGGAAGATTAGTTTCCCTTCCGGCCCTTCCAGTTGGAAGACATCCACACGCCATCCTGCGGCAGCTGTAAGAAACAGTATTGGCAGTGACAACAGAAGAAAGAAGCAGTGTGACATGTTTTTCATGGCTGACCTCCGCGAGCAAAACAGCATTTGAGTAGTATTCCGTTAAAATATGTCATCCTAAGGTAATATTATTGTATTTTTTTATACAATTGGATATATCGTAAGCTATGTAGTATTATATATGGAAAATAATTATAGGAGGAAATTTGATGCGCGAACTTTTCATTCCTGAAACAAAGAACCCTCCGGCAAAAGTAAGGGATGCCGGGCTGATTGCCCTTGTGATGGAAGGAGGAGGTGTCTACAACTCAAAGAGCGGTGAACTTATACTGCTCCCGATCGGCAGGAGCACGCTCAACAGCATTGCGGAAGACCTCGGTGAAGCCCTGCTTGAGATAAACGGGATCCAGCATATAGACTGCAGCGAGTCTGATGAGTCAGTCAACTCCCTTGCCGAGCGTTACGTAAGGGATCATGGTGAAAAGGCCCTTTCCTGGATGCTGATCTCAGGAAGGAAGCTGAGGCTGTGGGGATGGGCGAAGGATGAAGAGGACGCCAAACTGAGGGCTTCCATGGCCGCCGACACTATCCGTTCGATCATCGAACGCTACATCCCGGATTTTGATTACCTTCTGGAAGTAAGTCCGGGGACGGTCAACAGGATGGTGGGTGTCTGTTCGGCGGGTAAGGGATCCCTCCACGAAATCGAAGGGCTGGTATGTCCGGGATGTGGAAATTACTTCCATCAGGATTCCGCCGATGTTTACGGAACGGAACCTGTGAACTCCGGCCGTGAGATGGAAGATGTCAGAGATGTGCATACTCCGGGAGCGCACACTATCCCGCTGCTCTGTCAACAGCTGGGACTTGATCCTTCGCAGACGCTTAAGGCGATGCTTTACACAATTATATTGCCCGGCGGAAAAAAGCCCCTCCTCTTTGCGATGATCAGGGGGGACAAAAATATCAGCATAAACAAGCTGGCGGCGTATATAGATTCAAAATTCAGGGGGGCTGCCTTCAGGAAGGCTGAAAGCGAAGAGATAGTATCATCATTCGGTGAAGTTGCCGGATTCTGCGGCCCGATAGGAGTTCCCGAAGGGGTCCATATGGTGGCTGACAATTCCCTGGTCGGTGGAAAAAACTTTGTAGTGGGAGGAAACAGGCCAGATTACCACAGAACAGGTTGCTGCTGGGGCAGGGATTTTGAGCCTGATACGGCTGACCTTCTGCTATTTGAGGAGTCAATGCCCTGTCCCGAATGCGGGACACCCATGGTGCCGGTACAGCTGAGAAAGATATGCACCGTGGAATGTTACGGTTCGGAGATGAGGGGGGAGCCGGTCCTGTTGTGCAGAGACAAGTACGGAGAGCACCGCTGGCCTTACAGATGGAAAGCTGAAGTATCTTTGGAAGCTCTAATATTATCCTTCTACGAAAAAAAGGAAAAAAGATTAAGGGACGAGATCTTCAAAGACAATTAGAGCAAGTTGCAGATCGTTTCAACGAAAACCGGGAGCGCGGGGTGCGGATGTCCCTGCGCTTTTGGTTTCCGTCGCTTCCTCCGTATTTTGTCATTGGGTCATCCGTATTTATTGCGGACCTGCCCTGGGCAGGCTATACTCTTAATGGTGAGGAGTGTTGTCTTTGTCTGAGGGTATAAAAAAAGTACTGGAAAAACTGACCGAAGATTACGGTCTCTGCATACTGGAAGATCCTGACAGGCTCTCTCAGTTTCTTGAAGCGAGGAACCCTTCGGAAAGCGCTGCAAATTTCAGGCTGACATTTGCCCTGCGCTACATGATCAAATCTGGATGGAAACTCAATTCAAGGCTCAGCGCTAAAAATGAGATGTACTTCAGGACGAAGCTGTCGGAAAACCTCGGGTTTTCGCCCGGGGATGCCGAAGACGTTCTCAGGACGCTGAAGCAAGTCATAGGAGAAGAGAGGGCCGAATGCAAAGGCGAAGATCAGACGGCTGAGGATCTGGTCGCCAGGCCGGGAAACCTGAGAAGGATCTCGGGAGGCATCTCAAACAAGCCAAGGACGATGTGGATAAGGAAGAAGTCTTTCTACAACGGCATAGTCCTTATTGCTGCATTGCTTGCTATCGTGGTGCTCTTTTTCCAGATCGGCAGCCAGAGGAACCCGGTAGGCGATGAATTCAGGATAGCATTTTTTGCTCCTATGAAAGGAAGCATTGCTCAGTCAAGCCACAACCAGCTCAGAGCGGCTCAGCTTGCCGTTGAACAGATAAACAAACAGGGAGGCATAAGGGGATACAGAATAAAGATAGTCGGTTATGACCTCCCACAGAGGGCTGCTGAAGCGGAGGAGAGCGTCAGAAAAGTAATGAAGGACAAGAGCATCCTTGTAATGATGACCCCCTCATCCGGGGAAAAGGCCAGCCTGCTCCCAGGCATAGCCGACGAGATAAGCGTTCCTCTTGTGATCACGGCCTCTGATCTGACATACGGAGCTGTGTTGAAGGGGGAAAAACCATACCTTTACTCATTCCGCATTGCGAATGATACGGATGCCAGGGCAAAAATGCTTGCCTATTTTGCTGTACAGGGCCTTTCAAGCAAAGAGACAGCATTTCTGTACGACTCCGGCGACGAGACATCCCTGAAGCTGCACGAATCAGCACTTAGGTGGGTAAAGATCTTCGGAGGGAGGGTGACAGCCGACATCAGCATGCCGATGAAGGAAAACTCCGACCATCGTGCCGCAATGGAAGCGATAGCAAAAAGCGGAGCAGAGGTGCTTATAGTCCCCGGAAAAGAGATCGACATAAGGTCGGTCTTCAGGTCCGCAAGAGAGGCAGGCTACAGCAAAACGATACTGTCGGAGGGCTACACCGAAAATATGTCTTTCGGGAACGACAGGACCTTTGCCGGCAGCTGGTGGATAAATGAAGTCTCAGACCTTGACCCCCAGATACGTTCAGTAATGAAGGACTACAGGACTCTCTACAACGAAAACCTTCCTCCCTCCGATGTTGAAGAAGCGATTTTAGCTTACGACGGGGTCAGATGGATAGCAAATGCGCTCTACAATGCATCGGGGTACAGAGGAGAAGCCATACGGCACGCACTGCTTTCGACCAGGAATTTCCCGGCGGCTCATGCCACCGTTACTGTGGATCCGAGGACTCACGGACCCCTGAACAAAGCCATGGCAGTGATCTACTGTCCAAACGAGAAAGGCATTTTCCAAAGAAGGATCAGGACAAAGAATATTGACCAGTAACTCTTTAACTCAAAGATAAATGACCGCAGAAAGCGCAGAAAAGTCTTATAATTGTTTTTTACATTCAGAAGTACAGGTGGGATGGTATTTATGATATCAGGGTCAAATCGAGAGAGGCTTGAGATGAGGTTTGTATCTGCCTGGAAGGGGAGAGAGAACGCCGACTGCATTTGGTGGAACGGAAGCTGGTGGTCATGGGAGAGGCTGAACACCCTGGCACTTGACTGTGAGAACAAACTTGAGGACGCGGGCTTTGAACGGGGACAGAGGATAGCTCTGATAATGCCTAACTCCCCGATGGTCATAGCGATCTCAATCGCATGCTGGAGGCTTGGCGGTGCTGTGGCTCCAATGAATTCAAGGGCCGCGGCGGGTAACCTCAAAAGCACCCTTAAAATGCTGGATCCATCGGTGATATTCGTCGCCCCGGAGAGCGAACCGGCAGATCATGCAGCCGACTGCGACGGCCCCGGGGTTTTCACAGCGCCTCCCGATGAGCCCCTTCAGCCTTTCAGATGCACAAAAGGAATACCGGAGAGTGAGGACCACGCTGTCATATTTTCAACATCGGGCACGTCAGGCACACCGAAGGCTGTGCCATGTACACATACGAACGTGCTCTCAAATATCGATCCAATAAAAAAACATGTCCCCGGACTGCTCGACAGTGATTCGGTGATCCTCAACGTCCTTCCCAATTTTCATTCCTTCGGCTTCAACATGGCAGGCATGCTTGCCCTTATGAGCGGACTGAGCCAAACAGTGCTCCCCGGTTTTGTCCCCGTTGAGCGCACGATAGAATCGATCAGGGAGTCAGGAGCCAACTGCATAATCGGCGTCCCTACGATAATGGTATTCCTTCTCGGAGCCCTTGCGAAGATAGGAGAACGGCTTGGGGGCATCAAATTTGTGATAACGGGCGGGGACAGACTGAACGTTCAGCTGAACGCCAGATGTAAGGAGTATATGGGTACCGGCATACTTGAAGGGTACGGGCTTACTGAATGTTCCCCCGTCGTGGCTGTCGGACACAGTGCCGATGAATGCAGGCTCGGGACGGTGGGCCATTTCTTCGAGACCTACGAAGTACAGATAAGGGACAGGGAGGGAAATGTCCTCGACATGAACGAAGAGGGAGTCCTATGGGTCAGGGGGCCCTCCGTAGTCTCAGGATATTTCAGGGACGAAGAAAATACGAGGGAGAGATTTCTGAACGGATGGTTCAACACCGGAGACGTGGTACGCGTTGACGGGGACGGTTATGTCACCATAGTCGACAGGGCGACGGACATAATAATCGTCAGTGGTTTCAATGTATATCCCCAGGAGGTCGAGAATTTGCTCTGCCAGCATCCCTCGGTACAGTCTGCAGCTGCTGTCGGCGAGAAAAACAAGCTCGCGGGTGAGATAGTCAAGGCCTTCGTCATCTTGAAAGAGGGAAAGGAAGCTTCAGAAAAGGAACTCATAGACTACTGCAAGAAAAACCTTGCCCATTACAAGGTACCGCGCAGGGTAGGATTCCTGGAGGAATTCCCCATATCAGCGGCAGGCAAGATACTTCGCAGGGAGTTAAGGAAAATGGATACGGAAAGATAATATTGGGGGGCTTTCTGCTTTAGTCGGCCCCCTCAACTTTTATTCATTCCACTCGACGATCTTCCCCGGGTTAAGGATATTGTCGGGATCAAAGGCAAGCTTGACCCTTTTTATCAGTTCAAGCTGTTTTTTGTCCAGAAAGAGCTTCATGTCAGCTTTTCTTTTGAACCCTATTCCATGTTCCCCTGAAAGAGTGCCCCCCATCTCGATGACTGCCGAGTATATCTTTTCCTGCACCCCGCGAAGGACTTCGTGCCAGTCGTCGGCAGGTGGCCCTATCACGGTGCAGTGCATGTTGCCGTCTCCCGCATGCCCGTATGCGACCCACTCAAGGTCAGCCGCAGTGCAGATGTTTTTTATCCTTCCCAGAAGATCGGGGACCCTGTCGATCGGCACCACGAGATCTTCCTTGGTGTATCTGCTGTAAAAGAAGGAGGTCGCTTCCGGTATTGCTTTTCGTGCCTGCCATATGCGTTCTTTTGTGCTCCTGGTATCTGCCACGTATACTTCAAACGCGCCGTTTTCCTTTGAAAGATTTCCGATCCTCTCATACTCCTTTTCAAGGACTTCCGGGTCGTTCTCCTCGAGCTGGATTATCAGCGCAGCTCCAGCATTGCCTGCCGGGACCGGGTTGTTGAGGTACCTCTCGGCCAGAGAGAGCGCCTTTTTGTCCATAAACTCTATCGAAGCGGGGACGATCCCTCCTTTTTTGATGATCTGAGGAACGAAAGCTATTGCGGTCTCGGGGTCGGGAAAGGCGGCCAGCAGGTCTACCGAATGTTTGGGAAGAGGAAGGAGCCTCAGTACAGCCTTTGTGATTATTGCCAGAGTGCCCTCTGACCCGGCCATCAAATGGGTAAAGTCCAGCCCTGTTACGTCTTTGCGTCTCTTTCCTCCGAACCATGTCAGGGTACCGTCCGCCAGTACCACTTCCAGTGCCAGTACCTGTGCACCTGTGGCGCCATATTTGATGACCTTGTTGCCTCCGGCGTTTTCCGCTATGTTTCCTCCTATGAAAGAGGCATCTCCGCTGCACGGATCGCCCGCGTAAAGAAGGTCGTGGGCGGCTGCCAGCTTGCTGATCTCAGAAGTGACCACTCCCGGTTCGACCGTTATTGTCAGGTTTTTTTCATCAAGCTCTGTTATCCTGTTCATCTTTTCAAAAGACATCACAATGCCGCCGAATGCGGGCAGTGCACCGCCCGAAAGTCCTGTCCCCGCACCTCTGGGCGTTACGGGTATCCTCTTTGCCGAAGCGATCTTCATGATCTCCGAGACATGGTCGGCAGTTTCAGGAAACAGCAGCACTTCCGCCCTGTGGATCCCTTTGTATGCAGATGAAGGGACCTCGTCATGCGAATATGAGATCAGCTTTTCCTCGTCGGAAGATACATTCCTCTCTCCGATCGTCGATTTAAGCAGTGATACTGTCACTTCGTCGACTCTGTTGTATGAAAAGGACAAACCCATTGATATACCCCCGAATCTCTTTGTCGGACTCAGCAAAGATCCTTGCCTTATCAGCTATAATAGCATCATTACAGGCAGGGAGGTGCGCCCGGTGAAAAAAGAGACGGGAAGCGGTGTCATCAATGGAGTGAGCCTTGCGGGGGAGACCGACATCTATCTTTTCCGTGAAGGAAGCCACTCCAGGCTTTACAAATTCCTCGGCGCACACAGGATGCTCCATGAGGGGATGACAGGAGTCCTTTTTGCCGTTTGGGCCCCCAATGCCCGGGAGGTCTCTGTCATGGGGGACTTCAACGCATGGAACAGAGAGAGCCACAAACTTGCCCCGAGATGGGACTCATCAGGGATATGGGAAGGATTTATACCGGGAGTTGATGTCTGGTCTTCCTATAAATACTCGATAACGACGCAGACTGGGGAGCAGCTTGATAAAGGCGATCCATTCGCATTTTATTGGGAGACTCCCCCTGGCACCGCCTCAAGAGTGTGCCATGAAATCCCCTTTAAATGGAACGACAGCGTATGGATGTCATCAAGAAAGGAAAGGAATTCTCCTTCATCTCCGCAGTCCATATATGAGATCCACGCGGGCTCATGGAGAAGGACTGAGGAGGACGGGTACCTTTCGTGGCTGGATCTGGCTGAGGAACTGCCTCCTTACCTTGTCGAGAACGGATTTACCCATGTCGAGTTCCTGCCTGTTATGGAACACCCCTTTTACGGCTCCTGGGGATATCAGACTACGGGCTACTTTGCCCCTACCTCAAGGTACGGGTCACCGGAAGACTTTATGGTCCTCATAGATTCTCTGCACAGGTCAGGGATAGGGGTCATACTTGACTGGGTCCCCTCTCATTTTCCCGCGGACGCTTTCGGACTGGCAAAATTTGACGGGACTGCCCTCTACGAGCACGAAGACCCGAGAAAGGGTTTCCATCCTGACTGGAAGAGCTGCATATTCAATTACGGAAGAAACGAGGTAAGGAGTTTCCTCCTCTCATCCGCCCATTTCTGGCTGGACAAATACCACGCCGACGGCCTTCGTGTCGATGCGGTGGCCTCGATGCTTTACCTTGACTATTCCAGAAAAGAAGGGGAATGGATCCCCAACTCCTACGGCGGGAAAGAAAACATAGAGGCGATCGATTTCCTGAAAAAACTGAATGAGACGATATACATGGATTTTCCCGATGTTCAGGTGACCGCAGAGGAATCCACATCATGGCCAATGGTGTCAAGGCCGACGTGGCTCGGGGGCCTCGGATTCGGCTTCAAGTGGAACATGGGCTGGATGAACGATATACTCCAGTATATGTCCAAAGATCCTGTCTTCAGGCAGTACCACCATAACAAACTTACATTCGGAATGTGGTATGCCTATTCCGAAAACTTTGTCCTGCCGCTCTCTCATGACGAGGTGGTCTACGGAAAGGGATCGCTCTGGGGCAAAATGCCCGGAGACGACTGGCAGAAGGCGGCAAACCTCAGGCTCCTCTTCGGATGGATGATGGGACACCCCGGTAAAAAGCTTCTCTTTATGGGCGGGGAGTATGGACAGGAGAAGGAGTGGGACCACAACATCAGCCTTGACTGGCATATACTGAAAGAAGAAATCCATAGCGGGATTTTCCAATGGTTCAGGGACATAAATACTTTTTACAAAAATAACCCGCAGCTGTGGGAACAGGACAATGACCCGGCAGGCTTCGAATGGATAGACTGCGGGGACTCATCGTCAAGCATAGTATCCTTCCTGCGCAGGTCAAAAGATGGCAGGGAAGTTATATTTATCGGCAACTTCACCCCCGTAGTAAGGACGGGATACAGGATCGGAGTCCCGAGGGACACAGTCTGGCGCGAGGTGCTCAACAGCGATTCGTCCCTCTACGGAGGGTCGAATACAGGGAATATGGGTAAGGTCAGGACGGAAAAGATATCCTTCCACGGGCGCCGTTACTCGATAGAACTTACTCTTCCGCCCCTTGCCTGCCTCGTACTTCTGCCTGAAGAGACTGACCAATAGATACAGGAAGCCGGAGGTAAGCTTTTTGGACAGAAGAAGCGGCGTTTTGATGCATTTGTCCTCTCTGCCCGGACCATTTGGGACGGGGGGGCTTGGAAGCAATGCGGAGATTTTTGCAAATTTTCTTTATGACTCGGGATTCAGGCTTTGGCAGGTACTGCCTGTGACACCGACTGACGGGGCCTCATTCTACTCACCCTACAGCAGCGGATCGTCTTTTGCGGGGAACCGCATTTTTATCAGCCCTGAAAAACTCGCTGAAGATGGTCTTTTGGATCCGGATATTCTCGCAGACTGTCACCACCAGGGACCGGAAATCTCCGCAGACTACGGGTACACAGACCAGATGATCAGTAAATTGATCCGGATCGCATGGCAGCGTTTCAAAGAAGACAGGCAGAGATACTCATCTCTGGCAGGCGATTACAGTGATTTCATCAGGAGGGAGTCTTTATGGCTCAAGGATCATGCCCTCTTTACCCTTCTGAAAAACACATTCGACGGCCTGCCATGGAACAGGTGGCCTGAACCCTTTGCTTTGAGGGACCGGGACACCATTGGAAATTACATCAGAGAAAACGGAAAGGAAGAGGAAGCAGAGCTGCTTTTCTTTGAGCAGTTTGTCTTCGACAGGCAGTGGAAGACATTCCGCAGGTACTGCCGGGATAGGGGGATAAGCCTGATGGGGGACATCCCGATGTTTGTCGCATACGACAGTGCCGACGTGTGGGCGAACCGGGAACTCTTCGACCTTGACCCTCAAGGATCGCCCATTAAAGTGGCTGGGGTCCCTCCGGATTACTTCAGCGCTACAGGACAGAGATGGGGAAATCCGCTCTATAACTGGAAAATCATGCAAAAAGACGGCTTTGCATGGTGGAGAGCCAGAACAAGGAAAACCCTGGAGAACTTTGACCTGGTAAGGATAGATCATTTCAGGGGCTTCTCCGCATGCTGGGCTGTACCGGCCGAAGAAGATACGGCTGAGAACGGGGAATGGACAGCCGCTCCGGGAAGGGAACTGCTCAGTGCGATATTAGGGATGATCCGGGAGGAGGGCCTGCAGGCATCAGGACTCGTGGCGGAGGATCTCGGCATCATTACTGAGGATGTAAGGGAACTCATGGAAGAGTTCGTCCTCCCCGGTATGAAGGTCCTCCTCTTTGCCTTTGACGGAGAGATCGGCCGGAACCCGTATGCACCCCATAACCACAGGCCGGATTCTGTAGTATATACGGGGACCCATGACAACAATACGGTCCGCGGATGGTGGGAGAACGAATCCGATGAGCGCATGCGGTCGCTTGTATCTGAGTACACAGGTCTTGAGATAAGTGCACTGAATGTCTCGGAAGTTTTTGTGAATATGGCGCTGTCATCAACATCCGGGCTTGCGGTAATACCGATGCAGGATATACTTTCTCTTGGGGGATCCGCACGGATGAACGTGCCTGGAGTTGCCGCGGGCAATTGGCTGTGGCGCATGAGCACAGATCAGCTTCAGTCATTGACCGGGGAAGATTCGCGGATCAAGGCCCGATTTAAAAGATCGAACCGGATATACGGAAGATAGCAGAGGGGTTTTTAAGATATGGGCCTGTATGGGAACAGTTATTTTGCCGGAAAAACCAGGGACAGAAGAGAGCCGGTATTTTTTATCCTTTTATTTGCAGCCCTGTTCGTTAAATTTTACTTTCTGGAATATTCCGTTTCACGTCATGCCGCGAGATATCTGGCCTCCGCCGCTTCATCCGCAGGCATAATTCTGATACTCACTGTCACGGTCTCTCTCTTCTGGAGAAAGATGAGGGGATCTGCAGCTCTTGTGCTTGATTTTCTGATGACGGCCCTGGCGTTGACCGACCTGCTCCACCTCCGTTATTACTCTGACATGTTCACATTCATGAACATAGGACTTTCAACGCAGGTCGGAGAGATAGCAGATTCCGTTGCTGCACTTATCCGCCCGGCAGATTTCCTCTATTTTGCCGACATCCCGCTTTTCATACTTTTCATTTACCTTTCGCGCAGTTTCACTTCATATCCCTTTTTCAAAAAAATAACGGTCAAGCGTCTTCTCTTTTCAATGCTGCTGATTATCGTCGGTGCATCGGCAGTATGGTACAGGTTTGATTCTTATCAGAAAAAGGTGCCCGGAGTATTAAGCTCGATGTGGGACCGTCCGGCAGTCTGCAACAACATCGGTGCGCTGACGTATCATCTGGCTGACGCGAAAAATGCATTCGGCCATTTCTTTTTCAAGGAGAGGCTGCCTGATGAACAGCTCTCAGAAATTAAAAAATTTTACGAGACGAGGTATAATAGCCGTCTTCCCGGCAAATACGCCGGAATAGCCAGGGGCAGGAACCTGATAATCATCCAGGTCGAGTCCCTGCAGCAGTTTGTTATAGGCCTGAAGATAAAAGGGACCGAAGTTACCCCAAACATCAACAGGTTTGCCCGGGAAGCGGCATATTTCAGTAAAATTTACAACCAGACTTCACTGGGCAACAGCTCTGATGCAGAATTCATAGTGAATACAGGCCTTTACCCCTCTGTGACGGGAGTTGCCTATACGAGGTTTGCCGGGAACAGGTACGAGGCACTCCCCAAGATCCTGGGAGAAAAAGGATACAGATCCATAGCACTTCACGGAGACAGGCCCGGTTTCTGGAACAGGAACAGGATGTATCCTTCAATGGGATTCGACAGATTTTTCAGCAAAATGGACTTTACTGCCGATGAAAACATAGGAATGGGTCTCAGTGATGCGAGTTTCTTCAGACAGTCGCTTGATATCCTTGATAAAACCGAGAAACCTTTCTATGCCTTTATGATAACTTTGACAAGCCATTACCCTTACAACTTTGAGGGTATCTTCAAAGCTGCCCGGCTGGATACCGGATACTTCAAAGGGACTCTTATGGGAAACTACCTGACGTCGATGAAGTATTTCGATGACCAGTTCGGAATGTTCATCGAAGGCCTGAGGCAAAGGGGGCTTCTGGATTCGTCTGTTATAGCCGTGTACGGGGACCATACAGCCATTCCGGCCTGGGACAGGTCAAGCCTCGAAAAGCTCCTGGACAGAAGCCTGAAAGATGAATGGGAATGGAAGGGTATGCAGAGGATACCCCTCCTGATAAGGATCCCGGGAGGGATCCTGCCTTCCGGTGAGATCAGCCGGCCTGCAGGCCTGATCGATTTGCCCGATACGCTGGCGGATCTTATGGATCTGAAGTTCAGGACAGGTTTTGGCAAAAACCTTTTTGGAGAAGATGAAAGTGAGCCGGTAATATTCAGGAACGGTTCATTTATAATAAACAATGTGTTTGTCGAGCCCTCTTCAGAGAGGGCAACGGACATGTCTGAAGGGAAGGCTGCGGATTACCGCAAATATGCAGCGGCAGCGGGAAAGGTAAAGAGACGTCTCGGGTACAGCGACATGATACTTGAACATGACCTGATCCCCGAGTTAGCGGGAGAAGACTGAAAAAATGCGCATCCTGCCTGCAAAAGAAATGGAATGCCGTCAGAGAGAGCTTAGGATATTGATCCTGCTGGCACTTATAGTATGGATCAAATTTTTTGTCGTAGATTACATGGTGGCTGATGTGCTGAACTGGCCATCCTTCGGAAGCATGAAAGCGCATCCTGTTAGGCATACGCTTCGGGCCATCGCCGTGGCGATCCCGTCGCTTGCGGCCATCCTGTCCGTGATCATCCCGGTCTCTATTGTCCCGGCAAAATACAGGAGCAGGGCCCTGCTGATGATCGACATCCTATTTTCGGTGCTTGTCCTTACTGATGTTCTCTTCATAAGATATTATTCGGATATCTTCATATTCCATGATATACTTCTCCTGCCCCAGACCGGGCTGATAGCTAAGTCCATCTGGTCTCTGCTCAAGCTGCGGGATGTACTCATCTTCGCTGACATCCCGCTCATTATGTGGATGCTGAAAAGGGAACGGATTGCACTGTGCTTTGAGAAAATTTCCCGGAAAAGGATATCGGTCTCACTTTTCATCCTTTTTCTTGCGGTCTCTGTTCAGGTCTTCGCAGGCTGGAGACTCAGGGAAGAACGGCCCAACATCATGAGCGCCATGTATGACAGGCTCTCGGTATGCGCCTGGGTCAGCACCGCTTCTTTCCATTGGGGGGACGTTATATCCCTCACCGTTAAGGCATTTGAACCCGACAACGTTCCTCAGCGTAAGATAGATGAACTGCGCGGCTGGTTTGACAAAAGAATAAAGACCAACAAAACTCCGCCGGCCAGGGGCAAAAATCTGATCATGATACAATGCGAGGCCCTGCAGCAGTTTGTAGTCGGACTCCGGATCAACGGGACAGAGGTGACTCCGAACCTAAACCGTTTTGCCGAAAACTCTTTATATTTTCCAAATGCCTGGGATCAGACTGCCGGCGGTCTCAGTTCAGATTCAGAATTTATGGCCAATACGGGCTTTTTCCCGTCTGCTTCAGGTGCCGCATACACGAGATTTGCCAACAACAGCTACAACTCGCTTGCAAAAGCGCTGAAAAAGAGAGGGTACGATGCATTTGTTATTCAGGGAACATATAGTGCTTTCTGGAACTGTCACAGGATGCATCCCAAGCTGTACTTTGACAGACAATACAGCCGCAACACATTTCCGGATGGCGAAGTCATTGGTCTCGGTCTGAGCGACAGGACGATATTCACGGAGGCCCTGAATATTTTTAAGAAGGCAAATGGTCCCTTTTACGGCTTTATAGTAACGCTGAGCGGACACCATCCCTATAACTTTGAAGGTCTCGACGACGGCTCTTTCCCCTTGCCTGAGGAGATGAAAAAGACGCTTTTGGGAGATTACATTACAGCAATGAACTACTTTGACAGGGAGCTTGGAAGGTTCCTTGACGGACTGAGATCATCCGGTCTGGATAAGAAAAGCCTCATAGTACTGTATGGAGACCACCCTGCAGTTCCCATTGCCTACAAGGAAGAGATGGAAAAACTGATCGGTAAAAAGATCGAAGAGACTATAGAATGGAAAGAGACACGCAGAGTCCCGCTGATATTCCGAATCCCTGGGGAAAAAACCATGAAGGGGACCATCTATACCGACACGGGGCAGATGGACATATTCCCGACGACTGCAGGCTTATTGGGAGTGAAGGTCGAGACTTGCTTTGGAAAGGATCTCTCTCTCGATAACGGACCTGACCCTGTAATATTCAGGAACGGATCTTATATAATCAACGGAGTCTTTGTGGAACCCGCAGTCAAAAGGGCGACCAGGATAGGGACACATGAGCTGATCGATGCCTCAGAGTATGATGAAATTACTAAAGAAGTAGACCTCAGACTGAGCTATAATGATATCATTCTGGAAAAAAATCTGATAAGTGATATTCTTTACCGGTAAAGTATCTGTTTCTGATGCCTTCACCAGAGACCGCAGGTCTTTGAGGTCCTTTTTTTGTGCTCTTTTGCAGGAGGAATGAAATTTATGGAAGATCCGCAGGAATTGATTTATTGGTTTATATGGTGGGGATGGTGGATACTGCAGTTCGTCCTGTACTCCCTCCTTGCTCTTTTGATGTCCGACGGGATATACCAGATAGCAGTAAGCATAAGAGGATTCTGGAATCAGAAAGAGATGCCGCGTGCGAAGCGTTATCGCAGATTCATCGTGCTTATACCAGCACATAACGAAGCACAGGTGATATCGCCCCTGCTCAAGAGCCTTGCCGAACAGAATTACCCCAAAAACTGCTACACAGTCTATGTTTCATGCGACAACTGTCAGGACAATACCGCCGATCTTGCCCGCACCAACGGAGCCGTCGCACTTGAGCGGTTTGACAAGGAGCGCAACGGCAAGACCTGGAATGTAAGATGGGCCCTGACACAGCTGCCGATGGAAAAGGCGGACGCTCTTGCAATGTTTGACGCGGACAACCTTGTGGATGCCAACTTTCTTATGAACATGAACAACTATATGGAGCTGCACCCTGAAGCTGAAGCGATACAAGGAGTACTCGACGTTAAGAACCCTGACGACAACTGGCTTACCAGGTCTTATGCGCTGGCTTACTGGTTTTCCAACAGGTTCTGGCAGCTTGCCAGGGGACTGTGGGGCCTTTCATGCACGCTTGGCGGAACAGGACTTGTGATAAGGGCCGCGACCCTTGAGAGGATAGGATGGAACCTTGAAAGCCTGACCGAGGACCTTGAGATGTCCACAAGGCTCATCCTGTCGGGAAGCAGGGTGCACTGGAACGACGCAGCGGTAATATATGACGAAAAGCCGCAGAGCATGGCGGTATCAAAAAGGCAGCGCACCAGGTGGATGCAGGGACATTACTGGGTGTTCTGGCACTACGGGATGGATGCTCTCAGGTCCTTCTTTGTCACGAGGAAGCTCCAGTACCTGGACCTCTTCCTCTATCTGCTGGCACCTGCCAAATCATGCCTCGGCATAATAATAATGTTTGCAGGAATGGCCTACACCCTGATAAACAACATGGTCCTCTTCCCCACGGTATCCGAGAGCACGCCCCAGACGATGGTGGATTGGGTGCTCTTTTTCGGGCTCCCCATATTCTTCATCATTGCCTTCTGCCTGATATGCGTGATAGTAGGCCCTTCGATGCATGAGAAAAAATTCACGCTGAGGTATGTAAAGGACACATTTGCCTACTTCTGGTTCGGGCTGACCTGGATACCGATCATTTTCAAGGCCGCATTTCTTGCAAAGGATCAGGGTACCTGGGTCAAGACGGAACATACCAGGGGACTCTCGCTTGAGGATGTTGCGAAGAAACAATAGGTCCAGTAAGCAAAAATATGTACTGAGGGGGACGCCGGGATCAAGACTCAGTTTGAGCTCTTAATAGTCAGACGGTTCCTGCCGCTTTTTCTCACGCAGTTTTTTGGTGCATTCAACGACAACCTGTTCAAGAATGCCCTGGTGATACTGATCACGTTCAGGCTGGCAGAAGAATACGGGCTGAACGCACAGATATTGATCACCTCTATCGCAGGCCTCTTTATCCTCCCTTTCTTCCTCTTCTCTTCCACAGCGGGACAGCTGGCAGACAAGTATGAAAAATCATTCCTTATAAGGATCATCAAATTCGTGGAGATCGTTCTGATGGTGATGACGGCGGCTGCGTTCACATTTTTAAATCTGTGGGGGTTGGTGGCGCTTCTCTTTTTCATGGGAGCGCAGTCGGCATTTTTCGGTCCTCTGAAATTCAGCATACTTCCGCAGCACCTTAATGAGGATGAACTTGTAGCAGGCAACGGACTGGTGAGTGCGGGGACCTATATCGCGATCCTGACCGGAACTCTCTGCGGGGGGCTTCTGATACTTCGTCCCGAGGGAAGGGCGTTGATTTCCGCAGGAGTGGTGTGTGTTGCCGTAGCCGGTTTTATTTCGAGCCTTTTTATTCCAAAGGCCGGACCCTCGGTGGCATGCATGAAGATAGACTGGAATCCTTTAAGATCGACAATGGGAATAATATCCTATGTAAGGCCGAATGTGACCGTGTTCAGATCCATTCTAGGCATCAGCTGGTTCTGGTTTCTCGGATCGGTATTCCTCTCGCAGTTTCCGACATTTTCAAAGAACATTCTGGGAGGGAACGAAGAAGTGTCGACACTGTTCCTTGTTGTCTTCTCGGTGGGGGTAGGGCTTGGTTCGACGTTCTGCAACAGACTGCTGAAGGGAAAGATCTCCGCAAGGCTGGTCCCGTTCGGATGTATCGGGATGACGACAGCAACTCTCCTGCTCTATTTTTTCAGCCTTACGGTGCAAAAGACGGGGCATCTGGCAGGAGTCATGGAGTTTATTGCAGAACCCGGTTCATGGGGGATCATATTTTCTTTTCTGATGCTTGCCGCATCGGGCGGCATATTCAGCGTGCCGATGTATGCGCTTATGCAGTCAAGAAGCTCTGATGAACACAGGGCCCGTGTCGTTGCCTGCCTTAACATAACAGATTCCTTCGGAATGGTCCTTTCGGCGGTATTTGTCTCCATGCTGCTTATGCTTGATATTTCCGTAATAAACATTTTCCTTATAATGGGAGTCGTCAACCTGATGATAACTCCTGTTCTGAGCAGACTTGCGAGGGATGAGTATGGTAAATGAAGCAGATATTCGAAAAGAGATGATAAAAACGGGGATCCTCATCCTTGAAAGAGGTCTGGTGCAGGGGACCGGCGGGAATATCAGCTGCCGGACAGAGAAAGGGATCCTGATCACTCCAAGCGGGATGGATTACCGGGGGCTGATGTGTGAAGATATAGTGATGCTGGACCCGGAAGGAAAGGTCCTTGAAGGATCCAGGAAACCGTCGATAGAGAAATCACTGCATCTGAGGATATACAGGTCAAGGACAGACATAAATGCAGTCATACATACACATTCTCTTTACGCTACCGCCATTGCGGCCTCAAGGCAGCCTCTTTTCCCGATAACCGATAACCAGGTCGCACTTTTCGGGGGAACTGTGCCTGTTGCAGACTATGCTCCGATAGGAACTGAAGAGCTTGCCGAGAACGTATCACGGGCAATTGCTGACGGGACGGGAGTTTTTCTTTCAAACCACGGTGCCCTCTGTGCCGGCAAGGACCTGTCTGAAGCGCTGATGCGCTGCGAGATGCTTGAGGTCTTTTCAAAAATTTTCATCCTTGCAAGGGCGGCAGGAGGGGGGATAGTCCTCACTGACGAACAGGTGAGGTGCGAAGCGGAGGACCTCAGGAAGAGGTACGGACAGTGCAGATGACAGGACTTTGAGAGAGTGCCCTTGACATAGGGGCGTCCTAAGGGTCTATAATGGCCCTGCATCATACAGCTGAATATTCGGGGAGCTTGCATGGCGGGCTGAGAGGAAGTGATCGACTTCGACCCTGGACCTGATTTGGATAATGCCAACGTAGGGAACGCACTAAATTGCAAAATTTAGCGGGAGACGCGAAGCCGGCGTTTCCCGCTTTTATTTTTGAACGGGAGGAAAGATCATGAGGGATAACGGAGGGGCAACGGTATTTGGAAGCGCGCTGATATGGTTTGGCGCAGCGGTCTCCATTGCGGAGATACTTACAGGGAGTCTGATCGCTCCGCTTGGTTTTTCGAGAGGCGCCGCGGCTGTCGTCATAGGGCATATTATTGGCTGCATACCTCTCTATCTTGCAGGCCGCATAGGTGCAGAAACCGGAAAAAGCGCGATGGAGACCGTAAAAATTTCTTTCGGACAGAGAGGTTCGGTCTTTTTTTCACTGCTGAATGTTACCCAGCTTGTCGGATGGACCGCAGTCATGATAATCGGAGGCGGAAGGGCTGTAGCACTGATAGCAGAAAAATACACAGGGTCATACAGCCCCTCCCTGTGGAGTGTTGTTATCGGCTTTCTGATAATAGTATGGATAGAGATAGGAATAAAAAACCTGGGAAAGATAAACATATTTACTATGGCAGGCCTTTTCTCACTCACCCTTCTTCTCAGCATTATTGTGTTCGGGGGAAACTCTTCTGCTGCGGTCACGGGAGAAATGAATTTTGGGAGTGCGGTTGAGCTGTCTGCAGCGATGCCTCTCTCCTGGCTGCCCCTTATCTCGGATTACACACATAATGCATCGAACCCACGAAAGGCTTCACTGGTAAGCGTTCTGGTCTATTTTGCGGGCAGCACCTGGATGTATATGATAGGATTGGGGGCCTCTGTATACACAGGAGAGAGCGATATTGCAAAGATCATGCTGGGTGCGGGCCTGGGATTGGCGGCGGTATTCATTATTGTCATATCTACTGTGACAACGACCTTCCTCGATGTTTATTCAGCCGGAGTGAGCTTTAGCAGCATAACGGACAGGCCCGGCAGCAAAACAACGGCTGTGATCGCCTGCATAGCCGGTACTGCCCTGGCTGTCCTGACTCCGGTAGAGCAGTATGAAAACTTCCTTTTCCTGATAGGATCTGTCTTCGCACCGATGATATCGATACTGATAACAGATTTTTTCATACTGAAGAAAGATCATTTCAGCGAAAGCATCAGTATTCCCAATTTTGTGATCTGGCTGTCCGGATTTCTTATATACAGGAAGTTTATGGCAATGGAGACCCCCTTGGGAAACACCCTGCCCGTAATGGCTGCCGTTATCGCCCTGGCATTCGCGGCAGATAAAGCGAGAGCGATATTTTTTAAAAGAGAAGGACAGGAGGGGTAAGCATGTTTGCAGGGATATTGGATGAGGTAAGGAGGATATCTCCTCTTGTACACTGCATAACAAACTACGTTACAGTAAATGACTGTGCCAATGTGCTTCTGGCGTGCGGGGCGTCGCCTGTTATGGCGGACGATGAACGTGAGACGGAAGAGATAGTATCGATCGCCTCGGCTTTAGTCATCAATATCGGCACTCTTAACAGCAGGACTATACCTTCCATGTTCAAGGCGGGCAGAAGAGCAAACGAACTTGGACTGCCGGTGGTCCTTGATCCTGTCGGGGCGGGTGCCTCCTCTCTGCGTACTGCAACGGCAATGGAGCTGATAAAGGAAATAGATTTTGCCGTTATCAGGGGAAATATTTCAGAGATAACAGCTATAGCCGGAGGGGAGTCAAGGACCCGGGGAGTTGACGCGTCCGACCCGGGACTTTTGGACAGGCATCTGCCTAAAGAGGTCATCTGCCTCATCATGAAGCTCAGAAAAAAGACAGGCGCTGTGATCACGGTTACCGGCCCTAAAGATATAGTTGCCGGGGAAAAATATCTTTACACGATCAAAAACGGTCATCCCATGATGTCAAAAGTCAGCGGCACAGGTTGCATGCTCTCTGCCGTTACAGGTGCATTTTGCGCGGCAGTCCCTTCAGACCATGCACTGGCGGCAGCTTCCGCGGCGGCGATGTTCGGGGTTGCCGGAGAGTTGGCTTTTGAACAGCTCACCAGCAAAGGCGGAGGAACTTCCACATACAGGTCATACATCATAGACGAAGTAAGCAACATGACCGCGGAAAAGATGAGGGAGGCTGTAAAAATTGAGATTAGATAAAAATTCATTAAAACTATATGCCGTAACTGACAGAAAATGGCTCAAAGGAAGCTCCCTGGAAGAAGAAATAGAAAAGGCTGTGAGGGCCGGTGTGACAATGGTCCAGCTCAGGGAAAAGCATATGGGATCTGACGAGCTTGTGAGCCTTGCAAAAAGAATTGGGACTGTTGTTCATAAATACAATGTCCCCCTGATCATCAACGACGACATCGAAGCCGCATTGGCATCAGGCGCCGACGGCGTACATGTCGGACAGGAGGATATTGGCGCATACGAGGCAAGACAGAGGATCGGCAGCTCTATGATACTCGGGGTATCGGCCCCGACAGCGGAAACGGCTCTTGAAGCGGAAAGGTGCGGAGCTGATTACATCGGCGCGGGCGCTGTCTTCTCAACATCAACAAAGGAAGATGCAAAAGTAATGTCCTTTGATGAACTCAAAAGGATCTGCGGTTCTGTCTCCATACCGGTGGTAGCAATAGGGGGCATTACTGAAGACAATATAATCGAACTTTCGGGCTCCGGGATCGCTGGAGCAGCAGTTGTGTCGGCCATATTTGCCAAAGATGATATCGCGGCCTCGGCAGCGAAACTGTTGGCCCTTGCTGAAAAAATGCTGGGGAACAAATAAGGCGGAAGGAGAAATCGAGATGATCAGAAAGGTATTGACGATTGCCGGTTCCGACTGCAGCGGCGGGGCGGGCATCCAGGCAGACCTAAAGACAATGACAGCGTTTGGTATGTACGGCATGAGTGTTATAACGGCCCTTACCGCCCAGAATACGACCGGGGTCTCAGGGATCGCGGATGTTGAGAGCGGTTTTGTGGCACAGCAGATAGACGCGGTCTTTACAGACATACGTCCCGATGCCGTCAAGATAGGTATGGTCTCAAACTCTTTCCTGGTAAGGACGATCTCTGAGAAACTGAAAGAGTATGGCGCACAAAACATCGTCGTCGACCCAGTGATGGTATCGACCAGCGGAAGCAGGCTGCTTGAGCGGGATGCAGCCGATGCTCTCATAGAAATGCTTCTCCCTCTGGCAGAGATCATCACACCGAACATCCCCGAGGCTGAAGTCCTCAGCGGGATCAGGATAAGAGATCGGGAGGGAATGAAAGAGGCGGCCAGGATCATAACAAGGTCGACAGGGACGAATATCCTTATAAAGGGGGGGCACTTCCCGGAGGAGGCTGACGATCTGCTGGTCAGGCGGGACGAGAGAGAGAAGTGGTTTCTCGCGGCGAGGATAGATAACCCAAACACCCACGGAACAGGATGCACTTTATCATCTGCAATAGCTTGCGGGCTTGCCGAGGGTCTTAGCGTCGAGGAGAGCGTAAGAGCAGCCAAAGATTATATTACGGATGCGTTGAAGTCAGGTCTTGATCTGGGCAGGGGAAGCGGTCCTCTTGATCATTGTTGCAGGCTTAGAAAGCAGGTTGCGAAATAAAAAAACCGGAGGCCGGCGCCTCCGGTTTTTTTATCCGCTCAGATGTAATTACTACTGGGAAATTGCGCTGACAGGGCAGGTCGCCACACAGGCTCCGCACTCAACACATGTATCCGGATCGACCTTTGCTTTGCCGTCATTCATACTGATCGCCGATGTCGGGCAAACGCCTACGCATGCCTCGCAACCTACACAAGCATCCTGATCAACTACTGCTTTAGCCATTGTAAGAAGTCCTCCTTAAATTATGTTTCAAAATAATTTTTGGGGAAAATCGATACCCCGCATTCGCGTATTCTATATTGAAAAGGGAAAAGCATCAACCTTTTTTGTGAAATAAAGCGGTATTTTATATTTTGGAAAGGCCTATCTTCCTATCTTATCCAGCCTGGGCAATATCAAATAAATAAGTGCTATGCAGATGACAGCCTCCGGGATCACAACGCTCGCATTGTAAAGAAAGGAGTAGAGCCATACATTCATCCCTTCGGGTGCGTAATCCGAGAAAAAGACGACCCCTGACAGTACAGAAGCAAAAAGGTTCATGAGCGATGCCGCGGCTGCTCCAAGATATCTGTTTGCCCTGAAGAAGCCTGCGGTTCCGATAAGTGCATTTGCAACAGGGTAGTCAAGCAATGCCTGGATCGGGTGTATCACGTATCCTCCCATGAACAGCTTAAGCATCCCTACGGCCAGTCCTGCCGATACTCCCGCGGATCCGCCTCTTCGTAATGCAAATATAAGTATCGGCAGCATGCCAAGGCTGACAGAGCCTCCCTGAGGGAGTGCAAACAGCCTGACGAACGAAAGAGCGGCCGATAATGCTATGCAAAGCGATCCTTCTGCGAGGATCTTTATTGGGACTTTCATGATCTGACCTCCGGGCCATGCTATGTTTTCAGTGCGAAAGAGCAGATGATACATCTTGCTAAGTATACTGTCAAAAGCCCTCCGCCGTCATCTCTTATCAAGAAAAGCAGATAATTGTAACCTTTTTATTTTTATGAACTCGGAGGTGCTTCAGTGTCAAAAATGAGACGATCTCCCATGCTGTCTTTTCGCGCAAGCCGGCAGACCGTCAGCATCCTGAAGGATGCATGATATGTACGTACATGTTATAAGCATATCTTAAATGAACATACAAGAGTAGACAGATTACTTGCAAAGGTAGTAAAATTACTTAGAGAGGCAACAAAAACACTTTTTTTCATATGTTGCGTTAACCTTTATGCCAAGCCGCTTTTTACGGTTTTGATTTCAAAAGACGGAGGTGGTCGGCTGATCAAATCACTTTTCAAGTTTTATTTTTTTCTGCTTTTTTGTTTCTAAACTTATCAGAATGATCGAAAGGGGAGTTGTCTTATTATGGAGCCTCGTAAACCTTCACTGGCGTTAACTCTTGCAGTTTTTTTGTCGGCAGCTGCACTGATTGGAGCCAGTGTCCTGGTATGGGAAGTTGATATTCACATCGCGCTTATCCTTAGCGCAATGATTGCGATCGCGGTTGGAGTTGTAGTCCTTAAATATGATTACGCCACAATCGAAAAAGGTATTATTGACGGCATAATGACAGGTATGCAGGCTTGTCTTATCCTTTATACGGTTGGTCCGCTTATTGGGACCTGGATCGTAAGCGGAGTAGTCCCAACAATGATCTATTATGGACTGGCCATTCTAAGCCCGTCAATTTTCCTTTTCGCCACACTGCTCATCTGCTCAGTTGTATCACTCTCGACCGGTACATCATGGGGTACGTCCGGAACTGTCGGCATAGCTCTTATGGGGATCGCGCTTGGTCTTGGTGTCCCGGCTCCTCTAACGGCTGGCGTAGTCATTTCAGGAGCATACTTCGGCGACAAGATGTCTCCGCTTTCTGATACTACGAACCTGGCACCGGCCGTTGCGGGAACTGACCTTTTTCAGCACATCAGAGCCATGGTGTGGACCACCGGGCCTACTTACATAATAGTTGCTGCAATAACGCTTGTGATCGGTTTCCGTTACTCAGGCGGACAGCTTGACACTGCGAAGATAGCTGCTATCCAGGCACTTATGAGAGCAGAGTTCTGGATCAACCCGATCACCCTCCTGGCACCCCTGGTTGTCATTGGGCTTTCTGCAACGCGTAAACCCGCCCTCCCAAGCCTGTGGGCTGGTATCTTTGTAGCTATTGTCATTGCTTTGGTCAATGGTTCAGGATTTGGCGAAATCCTGAATATCATGCAGTACGGCTACGCACCCTCAGTTTCAGCCTCTATAGCAGGTGCTGGTGAAGATGCTGCTGCTCTGGCTAAAGTTCTTGCCGAGAGCAATATCACTGTCGCCCCGGATATTGCTTTGGAAGCAGCGAACGACATAGTTAAGCTTATGGAGCGCGGCGGTCTGCAGTCTATGAACTGGACGATCTCCCTTATCATCTGCGCATTCACATTCGGTTTTGCCATGGAGACATGCGGTTTCCTCAAGGTCATGCTTGAAGCTATTATGAAGCCCATCAGGTCAGTCGGCGGAATGATCACAGCAACTATAATGTCCTGCTTTGTCTGCGACATCTTCCTTGGCGACCAGTATCTGTCCATAGCAATGCCTGGAACCATGTTCCGTTCAGCATTTGAAGAAAAAGGACTCCACCCAAGGATGCTGTCCCGCTCGCTGGAAGACGCTGGTACTCTTCTCTCTGTTCTTATTCCATGGAACACTTGCGGTGCATACCATACTACAGTTCTTGGAGTTCCTACCGTTCAGTATATCCCTTACGCATTCCTCAACTATCTTAACCCTATCGTAGCAATAATCATGACCTACATGGGCATAGGCATATTCTGGCGCGGTAAGGACGGAGAACCCGTCAAGGGCGGAAAAACGGGTCCTGCGGATCTGGTTTAGCAAGATAAGAGCAGTTTAAATTGCAGGGAAAACTGCCGGAACTTGAAAATCTCCTGGTCTCAAGATCAGGAAGGACCACCAGCAACTATAAGACTGCGACTTTTGCCGCAATAGGGATCTATCTAATAGGAGGTACTCTCTGGAGGTACTATTCTCAGGGTGTAACAGAAAAGATCCTGCCCAACATCATACTGGGGTTTGCGAGTTTCTTTGCTCTCAATTACCGGAAACTTGTATATTTATCCCCGATAGGGATGGTCAAGGAGACACACACCTGGATCACCCACCACAGAGAGGTGATGAAATGGGAAGATATCAAGTTCATCACTTTGATGCACAAGGGTGGCGAAACGATGGTATTTCTGGAAAGGGACACGCTGGGATGGAAAGTGCTTTTTGAGCGCGACCAGGTCAGTGATCTCAAAAAATTTTTTAAGCAGTATATACCGGATATTGAGATCAACGAGATGAACCGGTAGTTTCAAACACAAAGGGAGCCCCCTCAAAACTCAGGTTTCGGGGGGGCTCCCTTTAATTTTTGCCTTTAAAAAAATTTTATTTTATGAACTGTTTTTTTACCGCTTCAGCAACGTTCCTTCCAAGCAGCCTGCATTGGTCAAGGTCTTCTTCCGTCGGGCAGGATTTTACTTCCACCGACGGCTGAATGAGCGTCCAGTCCCCTCCCTGTTCAGCGAAGAGCTGCAGTTCTGCCAGAGCTCCCTTGCTCCAGCTGTATGAACCGCATATCCCGAGTATCCTGTTCTTCATCATCTTGTTTGAAAGTGATCTGCAAAGTGTCGCCATAGGCGGATAGAGCTCTGTGTTGTAGGTGCAGCTTCCGAGCACCAGCCCCTTGTACCTCCATATGTCCGCGACCATGAATGAAAGATTGTCCCTGGAAACGTCGTGTACGAAGACATCCTTTATGCCTGCTTCTGATATCGAACGTGCGATGGCATCGGTCATGAATTTTGTATTTCCGTACATTGAACCGTATACGACCACAACTCCCTCATCCGTCTCATGCCTGCTCCACTTGTCGTAAAGATCTACTATATGCCATGGGTTCGTCCTGTGTATGGGACCGTGTGCCGGACAGATGATCTTTGGCTGTAGCACCCTGACCTTGGCGATCGCCTTTTGAGTCGGCGCGGCGTAACGTCCGACTATGTTGGCGAAATATCTAAGGATCTCGTACTCATAATGGACCATGTCGAGCTCATCGTCGAATATGCCGCCCTCGAGTGCGCTGAAGCCTCCGAAAGCGTCTGTTGAAAAAAGCACTTTCTCTGTGGCGTCATAGGTTACCATGCTCTCGGGCCAGTGGACCATGGGTATCATTGCGAAGGTCACCTTATGGTGCCCCAGGTCGAGGACGTCACCTTCCTTTACCTCAATTATGTTCTCCGTTATCCTGTAGAAGGCGTCGATCATTTCAACTGTTTTTTTGTTGCCCACTATCTTCATCTCAGGGTAGAGGTGGCGAAGCATCCTTATGGAACCTGAGTGGTCCGGTTCCATGTGGTTGACTATGAGGTAGTCTATTCCCCTGCCTTCGGGAAGCACGGATGTCAGCCTCTCGATGTAATCCGAAAGGTTGCCGCTTTTTATCGTGTCGATTATCGCGGTCTTGTCGTCATTGATAAGATATGCGTTGTATGAAACTCCCTTTGGCAAAGTCCACAGTCCTTCAAAGAGGTCTGTCTCGCGGTCATTGCCGCCTATCCAGTATATCTTATCCGTGATCTTTATCGCTTTCTGCATCTCTATACCTGCCTTTCTTTTCTGTCTGTCTGTTAAGGTCCATTAATAATACAGCAACATAAAGGATAAGGTAATGTATAAAAAAATCTAATTAAAATAATTCCTAAAAATGCCGTGTAGTAATTTTCAAACAAGAAAGATTATTCTGATATTTCTATTTAGCCATTTTTAAACGAAGGTGCAATTATTTTTTTTACGCCTAAAAGAAGGTGAAAGAGTTCACTTAAGAACTTGCTTCAAGGTATATTACGTCTATTTGCAAAAAAGCTTTTGAAAAGGAATATTTTGCAGGTTTGGTGAATGTGTCTGAAATGACCTGTCAAATGTTGCAATTTTCGCAAACCTGGCTGATAATAGTACGGTGTGATTTTTTACGACCCAATCATGTGTGCAGGTGATCAGTTCCCAAAACGGTCACGAAATGTTTCATAAGGAGGCGGAGTAAGTGTTTGACCCAAAACAGCTCCAGGAAGTGGAAGAAGGAAGCAAGTGCTACGAAGGATCAGTAGCTAAGACATTGGCGAAAAACCCTGAAAGGAAGGACAACTTCACGACAGGAGGAGGTATCCCCCTCAAAAGGACATATACCCCTCAGGATCTTGAAGGCCTTGATTATTCAAAAGATCTTGGCTTTCCAGGACAGTATCCTTATACAAGGGGAGTTCAGCCAACAATGTACCGCGGCCGTTTTTGGACGATGCGCCAGTATGCCGGCTTTGCAACAGCAGAAGATTCCAACAGACGTTACCGCTATCTTCTGGGCCAGGGGACGACAGGCCTTTCAGTAGCCTTTGACCTTCCCACCCAGATCGGTTACGACTCAGACGACCCCATGGCGGTCGGAGAATGCGGCAAAGTCGGAGTTGCGATAGACAGCCTTGCAGATGCAGAGATACTCTTTGACCAGATCCCGCTTGACAAGGTCTCAACATCAATGACGATCAATGCACCTGCGTCGGTACTGCTTGCTATGTACATCGCAGTCGCTGAAAAGCAGGGTGTGCCGATGTGCGAGCTTTCAGGCACCATCCAGAACGACATCCTCAAGGAATACATCGCCAGGGGAACATACATATTCCCTCCCAAGCCTTCGATGCGCCTGATCACCGATATTTTTGAGTTCTGCAGCAACAACATCCCCAAGTGGAACACCATCTCGATTTCCGGCTACCACATCAGGGAAGCAGGATCAACAGCGGTACAGGAAGTCGCATTTACCCTTGCAGACGGTATAGCATACATTGAAGCAGCCATCAAATCGGGACAGGATCCGAACGTGTTCGGCAAACGCCTCTCCTTCTTCTTCAACTCGCATAACGATTTCCTCGAAGAGGTCGCCAAGTTCCGCGCGGCACGCAAGATATGGGCAAAGATCATGAAGGAACGCTTCGGAGTAACTGACAAGAGCGCCCAGATGCTCCGCTTCCATACGCAAACAGCGGGATGCACACTTACGGCACAGCAGGCTGAGAACAACATCGTTCGCGTCAGTATCCAGACGATGGCGGCGGTTTGCGGAGGGACCCAGTCGCTCCACACCAACAGCCTTGACGAAGCTCTTGCCCTTCCGACGGACAAATCGGTCCGCATCGCTCTCCGTACTCAGCAGATAGTTGCATACGAGTCAGGAATAACCAACACGGTCGATCCTCTCGCAGGAAGCTACGCTGTCGAATCTCTCACAAAGCAGATCGAAGACGGAGCCTGGGAGTACATCAACAAGATAGACGAAATGGGCGGAATGATGACCGCGATCGAAAAAGGCTATCCACAGAAGAATATCCAGGATGCCGCCTACCAGTACCAGAAGTCTATCGAGTCCGGAGACCGCATCATCGTCGGAGTCAACAAGTTCCAGATAGAAGAAGACATGTCTGAGCGCAAACTCCTTAAAGTCGACGCAAGCGTTGGAGTAAACCAGATAAAGAAACTTCGCGCAATGAAAGAAAACCGGGACAATGTCAAAGTCAGGGATTGCCTCGAAGCCGTACGCAAGGGCGCCCAGGGCGAAGAGAACCTCATGCCCCTCATTCTTGATGCAGTACGCCATTATGCAACAGAAGGCGAGATCTGCGGTGTTCTTCGCGAAGTATTTGGCGAGTACAAGGAAAACGTGGTTCTTTAGGTTTTCTGAAGAGCTGATAAGGAGGAAAAAAAGATGGACCGTAAAATTCGCGTAGTTGTTGCGAAACCAGGACTCGATGGCCATGACCGCGGAGCAAAAGTCGTCGCCAGAGCCTTCAGGGACGCAGGCATGGAAGTAATATATACAGGACTTCGTCAGACACCCGAGCAGATCGTCGCCACAGCGATCCAGGAAGATGCCGATGCAATAGGGATAAGCATACTTTCAGGAGCCCATGAGTACTGCTTTAAGGCGATCATCGACCTGCTCAAGGAAAAGAACGCAAGCGACATAATAGTCTTTGGCGGCGGAGTCATCCCCGAAACAGACTATCCCACGCTTTTGGGATTCGGAGCCGGAGCGATCTTCGGACCCGGCACGCCAACGACAGAGACGATCGCCTGGCTTGAAAAGGCAGTCGCCGAGAAGAGAGCGAAAGAGGCGTAGAAAATGAAACCGACAGTTATCGACCACATAGGAATAGCGGTCAAAAGCATTGATGAGTCCCTCAAGCTTTGGGAAGCCACACTTGGCATCAAATGTCACGGAGTGGAAGAAGTTGTTGAGCAGAAGGTGAAAACAGCATTCCTGCCCCTTAAGGACACTGAAGTTGAACTTCTTGAAGCCACAAGCCCCGAAAGTCCCGTAGCGAAGTTTATCGAAGCAAAGGGCGAAGGCATCCACCATATGGCTATCAGGGTCGATGACCTCGAGGCAACACTTGCGGAGCTCAAGGAAAAAGGTATTCGCCTTATCGATGAGAAGCCCCGCCTCGGCGCGGGCGGTGCAAAGATCGCCTTTATCCATCCTAAGGCGACCGGAGGCATCCTGCTCGAACTGAGCGAACGCTAATATTGAGTTAAGAAGGACCCCCGTGCTGTATCTGCAGCACGGGAGTCTTTGCTAAAAAGTACCGAAAGTTTCAGAACATCAAGGAGGTTAGTAGTAATGGCGGACAAGACGATTGACGAACTGTGCGCGAGTCTCGTTGAAAAGCGGGAAAAGGCCGTACAGGGCGGTGGAGCAAAAGCCATTGCCAAACAGCACGAGAAGGGCAAGATGACCGCACGTGAGCGGATCGACGCAATTCTCGACCCCGGAAGCTTTGTTGAGATCGATGAGTTTGTAGAGCACCGCTGTGTTAACTTCGGGCTCCAGGACACAGTCTTTCTCGGCGACGGTGTAGTTACCGGGTACGGTACTATTGACGGGCGTATTGTATATGTATTCAGCCAGGACTTCACAGTAATGGGCGGTTCACTTGGTGAAATGCATGCAAAGAAGATCTGTAAAGTACTCGATCTTGCCCTCACCAACGGAGCACCCTGCATCGGCATCAACGATTCAGGCGGAGCCCGTATCCAGGAAGCGGTAGATGCTCTCTCCGGATACGGAAACATTTTCTTCAAGAACGTAAAGGCAAGCGGTGTTATCCCCCAGTTCTCCATAATTGCCGGTCCCTGCGCAGGCGGAGCTGTTTACAGCCCGGCGCTCACTGACTTTGTATTTATGGTCGACAAGATCGGTATCATGCACATAACCGGTCCCCAGGTCATCAAGGCGGTAACCGGCGAGGACGTAACATCGGAGCAGATCGGCGGAGCAAGGGCTCACAACGCCACATCAGGGTGTGCTCACTTCTTCGCCAAAGACGAGGCTGAATGCTACGCACAGGCCAGGAAAGTTCTCAGCTATCTGCCCAGCAACAACATGGAAGAACCTCCCTTCATCGAAACAGGCGATGATCCCGCACGCATGGATCCCTCACTCCGCGAGATGGTCCCGACCAATCCCAACAAGGGATACGATGTCCGCGACGTCATCAGAAAGGTCGTTGACAACGGAGATTTCTGTGAAGTCCAGGAAATGTACGCGCGCAATATCGTTACAGGCTTTGCAAGGGTCGGCGGAAGATCTATAGGTATCATTGCAAACCAGGCGAAGTTTATGGCAGGATGCCTTGATATCGATGCTTCCGACAAGGCAAGCCGCCATATCCGCATCTGCGATGCATTCAACATTCCTATCGTAACCTTCGAGGACGTTCCAGGATACCTGCCCGGACTCAACCAGGAAATGGGCGGCATAATCCGTCACGGAGCGAAACTCCTTTACGCTTACAGCGAAGCCACTGCCCCTAAGATCACGATAGTCCTCCGCAAGGCTTACGGCGGATCATACCTCGGCATGTGCAGCAAAGACCTCGGAGCAGACGTTGTTCTGGCATGGCCACAGGCTCAGATAGCGGTCATGGGAGCAGAAGGCGCCGCGAACATCATTTTCCGCAAGGACATTGATGCGGCAGAAGATAAAGAAGCGATGAGAGCTCAGAAAATAGAGGAATACAAAGAGGCATTTGCGAACCCCTACTGTGCGGCAGCCCGCGGTTTTGTAGACAGGGTGATCCTCCCCGAGGAAACACGCCCCGCTCTCTACCAGGCTCTTGTTATGACAGAATCCAAGTGCGAGCTTCGTCCGAAGCGCAAACATGGCATCCTGCCCAACTAAGGGGGCGTATTGAATGACTGAAAGTTCAATTGCTTCCCATTTCACAGGTGTAGGCGGCGGTCTCGTAATGTCCTTTATTGCCTTCAGCATAGTGTTTATTGTCATTATAGGCCTTATGCTGGTAATGATGGGAATGAAGCATGTATGCAACGCTATAGACAGAAGCAAAAAAGATACTGCATCAGCCCCCGCAGCACAGTCGGCACCGACCCCTCCTGCTGCAGTACAGGCAGTAGCCGCTCCTTCGGCAGAAGATGACGGAGTCCTGCTGGCAGTCATATCTGCGGCTATTTCAGCTATGTGCGGAAGCGCGGCGAGGGTCGTTTCTTTTGCTCCTGCAAAAGCTCCGGCCGGGTCCGGTTGGAAATTTGTAGGCAGGATCCAGAACACAGAAGGTTTTCAGGATTAACAAATAACTTTTACAAAATTATTGAGGAGGTTTTTCTCTGATGGCACGCAAATACAGGGTTACAGTAAATGGTAAGGCATACGACGTAGATGTAGAAGAAATGGGCGCAGGAGCACCGGCAGCAGCTCAGGTACCCGCAGCAGCGCCCGTGGCAGCACCCGCGCCTGTGGCAGCTCCCGCACCGGTTGCGGTACCTGCACCCGCGGCAGCACCCGCACCGATAGCAGGCGGAGCCGGCGCGATCGAAGCACCGATGCCCGGAAAGGTGCTTAAGATCCTTGTCTCCCAGGGCGCTCCCGTAACAGCAGGACAGCTTGTCCTTATCCTTGAAGCGATGAAGATGGAGAATGAAATTTATGCTCCCTCGGCAGGAACAGTCACTCAGCTTGGCTGTAAGGAAGGAGATTCTGTCAATACTGGCGATACTCTCCTGGTTATCGGTTAGTCTGCTTTGGCAGGACTTTCCAGGGAGGGAAATTAAATGGATCTCTATTTGACCGCGCTTAAAGGCGTAATTGAGCAGTCTGGGTTTATCGCCCTTAATATGCCTACACTTGTTATGCTTATAGTGTCGTTTGTGCTGCTCTATCTAGCTATCGCGAAGGGTTTTGAACCCCTTCTGCTTATGCCGATCGCTTTCGGATGTCTGCTTGTAAACCTGCCGCTTTCCGGCATCGTAGATCCGGGCGGATTCCTCTATTTCGTAAAGTTCGGCATTGACCACGAACTCTACCCGGTCATCATATTCATGGGTATAGGTGCTCTGACCGACTTTGGACCGCTTCTTGCGAACCCCATAACGTTCCTGCTCGGGGCTGCTGCGCAGATCGGAGTTTTCTTTGCAGTCATCGGAGCCATGTTCATGGGCTTTACTATCCAGGAAGCCGCAGGCATAGGGATAATCGGCGGGGCTGACGGCCCGACGGCAATATACCTCTGTGCTAAGCTGGCAAAACACATACTTCCAGCAGTCGCTGTGGCAGCATACAGCTATATGTCGCTGGTGCCTCTTATCCAGCCTCCCGTCATCAAGCTTCTGACGACGAAAAAGGATCGCGGCATTAAGATGGAACAGCTCCGTCCCGTTACAAAGACAGAGCGCATCCTTTTCCCGATAGTTTCGACCATCTCCTGCGGACTTGTACTTCCCGCTTCGGTCCCCCTTGTCGGGATGCTCATGTTCGGCAACCTGCTCCGTGAATGCGGATGCACCGAGCGTCTCTCTCTTGCTGCCCAGAACGAGGTGCTCAATGCGACTACGATATTCCTCGGCATATCTGTCGGAGCCACAATGAGCGCTGAATCATTCCTTACTGTTGCTACTCTTAAGATAATTGCATTGGGACTTATTGCGTTCATCTTCAGTACAGCCGGTGGAGTGCTCTTTGGCCAGCTCATGAAAGTGGTCTCCGGCGGAAAGATAAATCCGGTAATAGGTGCTGCGGGAGTTTCTGCTGTTCCGATGGCCGCACGTGTATGCCAGAAGGTCGTATCCAAGGAATTCCCGGGAAGCTATGTCCTGATGCATGCAATGGGCCCCAACGTTGCCGGAGTCATTGGTACCGCAGTTGCGGCAGGAGCTATGCTTACCCTTCTTACGAAGTAAACTGAGCGCCGGCAATAAGCAGCGCTGACTTCACAACATTTGAAAGAGACCGCTCAGCGTATTTTAATACGCCAAGCGGTCTCTTTCTTCATGCTGCATCGTTATCGCCGCCTCTTGCCGGCGCTCAGGATTTTATGGCAATAAGCAACGCTGACTTCACAACATTTTTGGGTTCCCATAACTGCTTTCCGCTCACGGGGAACTCTCTCTGCGAGCAGCGTAATTGGATACTTGCTGTCAGGATACCTGCCTGAATATCGTCCGTGACCGATAATCAAATAATTTTGATATTTTATATATGAAATTCATAACTTTACTCGATAAATACTGATATCTTTGGTTATAATGTTAAGGATTTCAGAACTTTGTCTGGAGTGTTGATTTTGCAGGATAAGGAAATGTCTCTTCTCTCTCCGCTTTTCTTAAGACTTTTTATCCCGTTTGGGCTTGGGTATTTTATCTCGGTACTGCTGGGCAGCGCCAATGCCATCATGTCGCCAATATTGGTGAATACATTTTCCCTCTCTCCCTCAGATCTTGGATTTATGACATCCGTATACCTTATCTCTTTCGGCATTGCACAGTTTCCACTTGGAGTGTGGCTTGACCGTTACGGCGCACGAAAAACACTTGCGCCCTTTATGCTTTTCGCGGTCGGAGGAGCCGTGATCTTTGCATATTCCCAAAACGTCGGACAACTTATCCTTTCCAGGGCCCTTACTGGCATAGGGTTATCGGGTTGCCTTATGGCTGCCTTTAAAGCATATTCAGAATGGCTGCCATCTGAACGCCTTCCCCTTGTCTACAGCCTGGAATGCCTGACAGGCGGTATAGGAGGTATGGTGGCGACTAAACCCATCGGGTTTGCGATCAGTGTACTTCCGTGGCGCACCGTATTTGCATTTCTTGCTCTTTTTACACTTCTTACCGCTGTTTCGATATGGTTCGTCACCCCTAGGGACGGAAATAAGGCATCAGGTGAGAAAACTACATTTACAGAACAGCTAAGACAGATGGTCGCGTTTTTTGCAGATCCCAGATTCTGGTTCGTAGCCCCTGTGGTGACAGCAGCACAGAGCGTAATGTTCGCATATTTGTATCTTTGGGTCGGGCCCTGGATGAGGGACGTTGCAGGGATGGGAGAGGCTGAAGCGGGTACATATATGATGTACGCCTTTACTGGTGCTGCTGCAGGATACTTCCTTAACGGAATACTGGCGGATCTTTTTAAAAAGAGAGGATTCCTTTCATGGGAAAGAATGTATCTCTATTCAGGAGCTCTCCTTACTATGGTACTCGGTTTCATCGCAGTAGAAAACGGAAGGGGATCTGCTGCTCTGTGGGGGATCGTGATGTTCCTCTCAACGATGACGATGATCTCCTTCCCCTTAATGAGAAAACTCTACAAGGCCAATGAGGTTGGCAGAGTGCTTTCTCTTCTTAATTTTACAATCTTTCTCTTTTCCTTCATATTCCAGTGGTTCATCGGGGTCGTTCTTGATTTTTATCCTGTGGCCGATGGACAATTTTCCCCGGAAGGCTACAGGACAAGCCTTGCTGTGATAGTTATCCTGAATCTTGCCGCTGTGATACACCTTTATTTAGAATTGAAAAAACGCCGTATAATATAACCGGATTTCATAAATACTGAAAGCACCGATGCCTTTCTACTCACTTCGCAATTCCATGACCTCATTTATGAGGCTGGCTCTGCGGGGTAAAGGGATGTCTTGTGCTGATGCTGCAAAAGGGGGAGTTATATGAACGAAAGATATGAGGTGCAGGCTTGTGAGGTCACTGATCTGGTGAGTGATCTGGCACTCAAGGCAAACATGTTTCTTCCTGACGGGCTAAAAAAGCTGATCCGTGATGCCCTGAATAAGGAAAGGATGCCCATAGCAAGGCAGGCATTCACGGATATCCTTGAAAACGCGGAGCTGGCGGCAGAAAAAAATATGCCGATATGTCAGGATTGCGGACTGGCTGTAGTTTTTATTGAAATTGGCCAAAGCGTCAGCGTCAGGGACGGAAACATAGAGGAAGCGGTAAATGAGGGTATCCGCAGGGCATACAGGGATGGATATCTTCGCAAGTCCGTGGTCAAAGATCCTGTCTTCAGAAGGGAAAACAGCGGAGACAACACACCTGCCGTCATCCACTGGAAAATAACATCCGGCAAGGATATTAAAATAACAGTCAGTCCTAAGGGTATGGGAAGCGAAAACATGAGTAGGATATATATGCTGAAGCCTGCGGACGGCGCCGAAGGAGTCATAAGGTCAGTGGTAGAGGCTGTAAAAACCGCTGGTCCCAACCCGTGTCCCCCGATAGTCCTTGGGATCGGCATCGGCGGCAATTTCGAAACTGTTGCACTCGCATCGAAGCGCGCACTGCTCAAACCGGAAGGTGTCAGGCACCAAATCCCTGAGTACGCTGAGATGGAAAAAGAGATCCTTAAGAGGGTCAATGAACTTGGCATAGGTCCAGGCGGATACGGCGGAATGACAACAGCCCTTGATGCACATATTGAGACACTGCCTGCACATATAGCTGGGATGCCAGTAGCGGTAAATATATGCTGCCATGCACTCCGGCATGCGGAGGGAAAGATAGAGGGGAGGCTCATAAATGGATGCTAAATACATGAAAACACCCCTGACCGAAGATGACGTAATGGGACTGAGGGCGGGAGATATCGTATACCTTTCAGGAAGCATCCTTATCGCACGGGACGCAGCCCACAAAAGGCTCGTCGAGAGCATCGCATCGGGAGAAAAAGAACCTTTCCCCATCAGAGGCGAGATAATTTTTTACGCCGGACCGGCTCCTACACCCCCGGGAGAAGTCATAGGACCTATCGGTCCTACCACAAGCGGCCGGATGGATCCTTATACTCCCTTTCTTCTCGAAAGGGGACTGAGAGGCATGATAGGGAAAGGGAAGAGGAACCAGGAAGTCCTCGAAGCTATAAGGAAAAACCGGGCCGTCTATTTCGGAGCGACAGGCGGAACAGCTGTACTCCTTGCCCGATCTGTCGTGTCAGTTGAAATGGTCGCATATGAGGATCTTGGTCCCGAATCTGTCCGGAGGCTTGAGATAAGGGATATGCCTCTGGTAGTTCTGGCTGACCCTCATGGAGGAGATTTGTACAGCAGCGGCCCTGAGGATGCCGTTAAACTTATCATTGCCGACAGTATGTAATATGCTTTACATGGCACGGTCGTAAACTCCTGTTTCATTATCAAATATGATTTGAATTCTATTGCTGGTTTGATTGAAGAATTGTTTTAATCTAATATTTCAATTGTCTGGTTTTTATGGGGGTGATTGCAAAGAAAAATCTATAATGACATTCAATTATTACGTTTTTGCTGGTACGGACCACTGAAATACAAGAGAATGTAATTTTTGCCGTTGTGTTAACCATTTTTCTTTGGTAGAATTGCGGAGCCGTACCTGACGGGAAAAATTTTTTTTATTTATAAAATCATTTCATGATCAGGTGCGGAAAAATATCACGGAGGTGCTTTGTGTATGACAAAGACAGCAAGATTCCTTATCGTAACGGCGATGATCCTTGTATTCGCCGGAGCCGCATCAGCAGCAACGTTTATCAACATCGGCACAGGATCGACAGGCGGAACGTATTACCCGGTCGGCGCAGGCATGGCAAAAGTATGGAACAGCGCGATCCCCGGAATGAAGGCAAACGCACAGTCAACCGGCGGAACAGCACAGAACCTTGCTCTCCTTGGTAAGGGTGAAGCTGAAGTAATTTTTGCGGACGGCCTCTATTTCTTTGCCTATGAAGGCAAGGGCACATTCGAAGGAAAGCCGATGAAGGAACTCCGTGGACTTGTTCCCCTTTATGCCGAACCCATCCACTTCCTCGTCGCAAAGGGCAGCAACATCAAATCGATCCAGGATCTTAAGGGCAAGAGGGTCTCTGTCGGAGCAGTCGGAAGCGGAACCGAAGTAACGGTGCGCACACTTCTTAAGGTAGCGGGACTTGACCCCGACAAGGACATCAAGCCGGAGAACCTTGGACTTTCCGACACAGCCGGAGCGTTTGCCGATAAGAACATCGACGCAGCACTCACAGTAGGAGCTCTTGGCATCGCCGGGGTCGTTGAGATCACCACACTTGGCACAGCAGAATTCCGCGACATTCCAGCAGACATAGTTGCAAAACTTGGAAAAGAACTCCCCTACTACCTGCCATTCGATATCCCCGCAAACACCTACAAAGGCCAGACCACGCCCGTTAAGGCACTCGCAAGCTGGAACGTCCTCATCACAACCGAAAAGCTCGGAGATGAAGATGCTTACAAAATGACGAAGGCACTCTACGAGCACAAGCAGGATATCCTCAACATTTCGACAAGACTTGCTTCCATGTCTCCCGAGAACCTGAAGTATATCCAGGTCCCCCTCCACAAGGGATCACTGAAGTACTACAAGGAAATCGGAGCAGTAAAGTAGACAAAGCGCAAAATAGTATTATAAAGTGGGGGCATTTCGGTGCCCCCATAGCATTGATAAGCAGGAGGCAGTCTTTATGAGCGACGAAAATATTACCAAAAATGGCCAAAACCACAGTATCCTTGATGAAGTGTCAATGGATGAATCAAAGATAAACGAACTGATAGAAAAGTACGACGCTGAAAGCAGATACAGAAAACTTACAGGTCTCCAGGGCAAATTCATTACAGCATGGCTTTGTGCCATGTCCCTTTTCCATCTTTACACTGCGGGGATCGCAACCATGCCTATCACCATCCAGCGTGCTATCCACCTTACCTTTGCTATCGTTGCAGTTTACATTCTTTTTCCTGCAGGAAGAAAAGGATCGAAAACATCGACTCCGATATACGACTGGATACTTGCAGCCTTAGCCGGAGGAGTTATCGGATACATAATCTTCTTTTTTAACGATATCGCCAGGCGCGGAGCAGAGCCCCTTCCTTATGAAATATGGCTGGGCATTGCAGCAATAATATTGGTCCTTGAAGCAGGCAGAAGGGTAGTAGGAAACGTTTTGCCATGCATGAGCATTTTGTTCCTTCTTTACTGCCATTTTGGCTATATGGTTCCGGGAATGTTCCAGATAAGAGGATATACACTGAGCAGGATCATCCAGCACATGTACCTGACTCCTGAAGGGATTTTTGGATTAGCCCTTGGAGTCTCTGCTACATTTGTGATCGTCTTCATAATCTTTGGCGCATTCCTCTCTCAGAGCGGCGGAGCAAGGTTCTTCAACGAACTCGCTCTGGCTGTAGCAGGAGGGACCCCCGGAGGCCCCGCTAAGGTTGCGGTCGTGGCTTCAGGACTTCTTGGTACGATAAATGGTTCTTCGGTAGCGAACGTTGCAACAACAGGCACATTTACGATCCCACTTATGAAAAGGGTAGGATATCCACCGCACTATGCAGGTGCAGTCGAAGCATGTGCTTCTACCGGAGGACAGCTCATGCCGCCTATAATGGGAGCGGGCGCGTTCATAATGAGCGAATTCCTTGGCATCCCATACCTTACGATAGCAGCGGCTGCGATAATACCTGCTTTTATTTATTACACCGCGATATTCACTAACGTACACATAAGGGCGAGGAAAGAAAATTTCCAGGGACTTCCTGCAGATCAGCTCCCGGTAGTCAGAGAAGTAATGAGACGCGACGGGCATCTACTGGTTCCTGTCATAGTGATAATCGTGACGCTTCTGATGAAGTATACTCCCCTTCGTGCAGGGTTTATCGGTGTTGTTTCTGTCATTTTGGTAAGTTCGTTAAAACAGAACACCAGAATGGGAGTGAAAGACCTCATCAAAGCCCTTGAAGAAGGCGCTCGCGGTGCGCTTGGCGTTGCTCTTGCATGTGCCCTGGTTGGATTCGTCGTCGGTACATCTTCGCTGACCTCACTGGGACTTACCATCTCCAATAACATAATAGACATTTCCGGCGGCAACCTTCTCCTTACCTTGATAATGGCAATGGTCGCATGTCTTGTGCTGGGTATGGGACTTCCAACGACAGCGAACTACATAGTCTGCAGCACAATAATCGCTCCAGCGCTTATTGGCATGAATGTTCTTCCTCTTTCCGCGCACCTTTTTGTTTTCTATTTCGGGATCATGGCCGACCTTACACCGCCGGTCTGCCTTGCAGCATTCACAGGAGCCGGCATAGCTGGAGCAAGCCCTTCAAAAACAGGCTTCACTGCCACTAAGATCGCTCTCTGCTCGTACATTATGCCCTACATGTTTGTCTACAATCCAATGATACTGCTCCAGAACGTAGTCCTTTACGAGCTGGTGATACTAGTGGTATCGGCGACCCTGGGTGTTGTAGTGCTTGCGGGAGCTTTTGAAGGATGGTTCTACCGCACGCTTAAAGTTTATGAGCGCCTTGTGATGTCGATATGTGCACTTGCGGCCATCCATCACAGTATGATGCTGAGCCTTATCGGAACGGCGGGAATAATCCTGGCTATCCTTTACCTGAGACAGACAAAGGGAGAGGCTGTTCTGGCAGACTAAGTTAAATTATTTAATGAATAGCGCTCCCTGTTCTAGGGGGCGCTTTTTTATTGTATACTTGGCGGCAGGAACGGGGGCCTGGTTGTGGATCCAAATTATCTGGTATTTTTTGCTGTAATAGGCGGCAGTGCCGTAGGCTACAAATCGGGTTTTCCCGCAGGGGCTCTTGTCGGAGGCCTGATAGTGGGGCTTATAATAAAAGCTGTGATGCACATGGGACTTGATGAGAAGATCGAGTGGCTTTCATGGATCTCACAAGCGCTCGTAGCCTATGTGCTTGTCAGGGGCAGTGACTTCTCCTCAATAGCCGAACTGCCAAAATATCTTCCGGCAGCAATGGCGTACAGTTTCTCGCTTCTTGCTTTTACCCTTGGTCTTGCCTGGATATTCTCCAAAATATGTAAAATGGATTTCCTTACTTCGCTCTTTGCGACGACCCCGGGCGGCCTGACGGGCATTGCAATAGTGGCTGTAGACATAGGCGCAGACCCAACTATATCGATACTGTTCAATATATGCAGGATCGTCACAATACTTGTCGTTGTCCCGATAATTGCCAATTTGATCGTAAAATATTGATAATGATATAGAGAAAACCACAAAAAGAGAGTTTCTCAGGAGAGGTAACAGAGATGAATAATAAGCAGTCCTTTATCTGGTCGGTACTTTCTTTATTCAGGAAGACAATACTTGTCCTGCCGCACAAAACTGCGGTCATGCTTGGCGGTTGCGTCGGTGCGCTCATCCCGCTTTTTACGCATAAAAAACTAATGGAAGCCTCAAAACGCTGCGCAAGGATACTAAACATCCCTGAGAAAGAGGCCATGCGCATTGTAAGGGGAGCTTACAGAAACTTTGGGAAATCTACGGCTGAGTTCATCAGACTGCCTGTTATGCCATCAAAGCTGAACAAGATAGTGACAGTCTACGGTGAGGAAAATCTTCGCGAAGCCTATGATGCCGGCAAGGGCGTGCTGATCGTAACAGCGCACCTGGGGAACTGGGAGTATGCCGGAGCGTGGTGCGCTCAGAACGGATATCAGATCAACGGGTTGGGTACAGACCAGAGGGATGAGAGGATCACAAATCTGATAATGGAACTCAGAAATGCTGGGGGCATGAAGGCCCTGGGCAAGGCCTCTGATCTCAAGGCTATGATAAGAGCTCTCCAGGCAGGGGAGATCATCGCGATACCGGTCGACCAGGATGCCAAAAAGGCAGGAATAGTCTCCCCGTTCCTCGGTTATCCCGCAAGCACACCTGTAGGAATGGCCAAGCTTGCAGATAAGCTTGGCTGCGCTGTCGTCCCTGCATATTGCGTACGGTGGCTTGGGACGGAAAAGCTCGAACTTCATTTCAATCCCGCCCTTAAGGGCAGGGAAGGAAAACCATACGGGAAAGACCTTCAGGAAAGCATAGATGACTGCAATGAGCTTATATCCGGGTGGATCAGAAAATATCCTGACCAGTGGATGTGGATGTACCCCAGATGGGAATCTGTTGAGAGGGGCGATTTCGATTAAGTGCGGTATAGATCCCGGCCGTCATAAGATAGGGGTGGCCTTCGCCGAATCAGGCACGCTGCTCTTCTCTGCGATAGTACCAAAATCCCAAGAGGCCATCCTTTCAGGTGCTTTGAGGGAGGGGAACTGGTCTCTGCTAGGGCGTTGGAGAAAAGAAGGGGACCTTGGGGCTGTCGAGGGAAAGACGGTCGAGAAGATATATATAGGCAACGGCACATCTTCGGATGACCTAATAAAGCTGCTAAATGGGGCCTGTGATATCGAATCGGCCGACGAATACGGTACTACGCTTAAGGGACGTGAGATATACTGGAGGCTTCATCCCCCTAAAGGGCTTTGGAGACTTATTCCGACCTCACTCAGGACTCCTCCGAGGGATATCGACGATCTTGCCGCATGGGCGATAATAAAATAATGCCCGCAATTTTTCTCCCACGTCAATGGGATAAAAAATGCGGGCTGACTTCCGAAACAGGTCTTTGGGTTATTTTTTCTTCTTCTTGTCCTCTTCTTTTTTTGTCTTTTCCAGCTTTGCGAGAACGTCCCTGTATCCGTCTGATCCGTATTCAACAAACTTCTTGACCCTGCTGATCGTCGCAGTGCTTGCTCCGGTCGCCTGTACTATCTGGGGATAAGACATCCCTTTCAGAAGCAGGCTTGCAACCTGGAGTCTCTGTGCGAAAGCCCTTATCTCGGAAAAGGTGGCCACATCCTCCAGGAAACGATAGGCTTCCTCTCTGTCTGTTATCGCCACTATCGAGTCGCAAAGCTGGTCGGTGAACTCATCTTTCCACTCTAAAGCCATGAACAATACCTCCCTATAGTAATGTGCTAAATACCTGCAGTATTCGCCTTAAGAATACGATAAAATGGTAAATTGTCAAGGGAAACAAATATTTCTGACAAGTTGTTCTAAATGCAGAGATAAATGTTACAATAGCCTGCACAGCGTTCTGCTGTGCGACGATAATACTGGAAGGAACAACAATGGAGGTAACCGGATGGCTAAGAACATAACACCTAAAGAACAGGATTTTTCACAGTGGTACCTTGACGTGATACGTGCCGCAGAGCTGGCTGACTATGCGCCTGTACGCGGCTGTATGGTCGTCCGACCTACCGGTTACTCAGTATGGGAACTCATCCAGAAGCATTTTGACGAGGCTTTCAAAGAAACCGGTCATGTTAATGCATCCTTCCCTCTCCTTATTCCTAAATCATTCCTGGAAAAAGAAGCGGAACATGTGGAAGGCTTTGCTCCCGAGTGCGCGGTCGTTACTCATGCAGGGGGAGAAGAGCTTGAAGAACCTCTGATAATACGGCCTACTTCGGAAACAGTAATAGGACATATGTACAGCAAATGGGTCCAGTCCTGGCGTGATCTGCCAATATTGATCAACCAGTGGTGCAACGTAATGCGCTGGGAGAAGAGGCCCCGGCTTTTCCTCCGGACCTCCGAATTCCTCTGGCAGGAAGGCCATACCGCTCATGCGACAAAAGAAGAAGCGGTAGACGAGACCCTGCTCATGCTCGAGGTCTACAGAAGGATAATGGTGGAGGAGCTTGCACTGCCGGTCATACCAGGAGAGAAGACTGAGGGTGAACGGTTCCCGGGTGCGGACAACACATACACATGTGAGACCATGATGAGCGACAAAAAAGCGCTTCAGGCGGGTACGAGCCATTATCTGGGCCAGAATTTCGCGAAGGCATTCGACATAAAGTTCCAGAATAAAAACGGAGAGATGGACTTTGCACATACGACCAGCTGGGGAGTATCGATGCGCCTTATCGGCGCACTGATCATGACCCACTCTGACAACGACGGTCTTGTTCTGCCGCCGAGGGTAGCTCCGACCAAGGCTGTCATTATACCCATCTCTACAGATGCGGCAAAATTCGACGAGATCATAGTACCCAAGGCCAAAGAACTCCAGTCTGCGCTGAACAAGATCCTTTGCGGACGCTTTGTCCGGGTCGACACTCAGCAACATCTTCGCCCGGGCGACAGGTTTTTCTTCCATCTCCAGAAGGGCGTACCGCTTCGCCTGGAGCTCGGAGAGAAGGAATATGCGGCCGGAAAGGTCAAAGTAGTTCGCAGGGACACCGGAGAGAAGGTCGATATTGTTTGGGAAGATCTTGAAAAACGCATCCCGGAACTTCTTGACGATATTCAGAAAAACCTCTTTGACAAGGCGCTGAAGTTCAGGCAGGAGAACACATTCCATGCGTCAGGCATGGCTGAGTTCAAGGAGATCCTGGAGACTAAGGGAGGCTTCGTCGAGGTATTCTTCGAGGGAAGCAAAGAGGATGAAAAGGCCATCAAGGAAGCGACAGGCGCGACACCGAGATGCTACCCGCTCGAGTACTCTGACGAGAGAGGCAGATGCTTCTACACCGGAAAAGAGGGAGCCCGTAAAGCCATTTTTGCGAAGGCCTACTAGTTTTCGCTTGAACTGCAATTAAGCATTTAAAATATTGAAGGGGGGCAAATTGGCCCCCTTCAATATTTTATCTATTCTATTGCCTGAGAGAAGCATATCATCTCTCTATTTGCCAATGCAAAACTTCGAAAATATCGTGTCAAGAAGGTTTTCTGTGACATCGATCCCGAGAAGCTTCGCTATCGAGGATCTTGCATCCGAGAGACATGTTATTGCCAGATCGTCCCCCAGCCCTTCTGCAACGACCTTTTTTGTCTCCCTCAGTGACGAAAGGGCCGCCGACAGGCATTCTATCTGCCTCGAGGTAACACCGTAGCCTCCCGTCACCTTTATGCCGCCGGTTATTTCGTTTACTATGATGTTCTTAAGCTCTTCGATGCCGTCTGATCTGAGGGCCGAAACAGAGACGATCCTGCTGTCAGGAAAAATTCTTTTTAATTGTTCTGCTGAAATCTTTTGTGGTATGTCGCTCTTGTTTAGTACGATTATGTGTTTCATCGAAGAGACCCTTCTGCCGAGTTCCGTCTCTTCCTCTGTCAGATCGTCGCCTGCGTCTATTACCCAGACACGGAGATCTGCCTCCGCCATTGACCTTATCGACTGGTTCACCCCGATGCACTCTACCTCATCTTCAGTATCGCGAATGCCGGCGGTGTCTATGATCCTGATCGGTATCCCCCTATGGATCAAGGTCTCCTCGATCCTGTCCCTGGTAGTCCCTGGAACTGGGGTGACAATAGCCCTTTCTTCCTTTAAAAGCGCATTGAGCAAGGATGACTTGCCAACGTTGGGCCGGCCTATTATGGCAGTCCTTATGCCCTCTCGGAGGATCAGTCCGGAACGGCAGCCGTCCAGTATGGCCCCACTTTCCCTGATCAGGTCATCAAGGCGGTTTTCGCATTCGTCCCTTGCTATGTAACCATCGTCCTCTTCGGGAAAATCCAGATCCACCTCTAAAAATGCGGCAAGCCCGGTCATTCTGTCAAGCAGTATACTCAGCTTTTCTGCAAAGGTCCCCTGAAGGGTCCTTGATGAGGCGTAAAGCGCTTCATCGCTCTCTGCACGGATGATCCCGAGCACCGCTTCAGCCTGGGGCAGATCTATCCTCCCGTTTACGAAGGCTCTGCGGGTGAATTCCCCCGGCTGTGCCAGCCTGGCACCTGCAGAACACAGTTGTTCGATGCACTTCTGTGCGGGCAGGAGTCCTCCGTGGCAGTGAAACTCCACGCACTCCTCTGCCGTGTAGCTTGCGCCTTTGTCAAACCTTACAGCGAGCACCTCGTCAAAAAAATCGCCTTCAGCCGAGCGAAGTTTCCCCAGTGTCAGGAAACGCGCAGGCAGGCCGGCCAGACTCTTCTTTCCCGCGAATATTTTGTCGGCTATATCTACTGAACCTTCCCCTGAAAGCCTGACGACGGCGATGCCGCCCTCCCCCCACGCTGTAGCCATCGCGGTAATGATGTCCTCCATGGTCCCGCCTCCCTTTGCCTCTCCATTATAATCTTCCTTCGATCGTTGTATCAACGGCCGTTTGCTTTAACATTGCCGGTGCATGGAAAAAGCGGCCTCCTAAGAGAGGCCGCACCGTTTATGCTGTCAGAACGCTTATTTAAAGAGCCTTTATTGCTTCGCCGAGGCGTTTTGCGCCCTCTTCGAGCTCTTCCGGCTGCGCGAATGTGAAGCAGGTGCGCATGAAATCAAGTCCCGAACCGTCTACGAAGAAGGAGGGACCGGTAACGAACGCGACTCCATGCTCGATCGCCTTCATGAAGAGGGCTGTCGAGTCGACTCCGGGGACCTGCAGCCAGAAGAAGAAGCCGCCTTCCGGGGTGTTGTAGATCGTGTTGGACGGCAGGTATTTCTTGAATCCGGCCTCCATGGCATCGCGTTTCTTCGCATAGTGGGCGATGATCTTGGGGAGGAAGCCGTCAAGGTGTCCAAGTCTGCAGTATTCATAGACCAGTGCCTGTGCTACGACGCTCGAGCAGAGGTTCGTACCCTGCTTGATCATGACGAGTTTCTGCATAAGCTCGGGATCTCCGACTATCCATGCCACACGTGTTCCCGGGGCCAGTATCTTGGAGAAAGAGCAAGCGTAGACGACTCTTCCGCTCTGTTTTTTATCCATAGAGAAGATAGTCGGTACGTGGTTTCCCGTGTAGCGCAGGTGTCCGTAGGGGTCGTCCTCGAAGATTATAAGATCATACTTCTCGGCGATATCAAGCAGCTTCGCCCTGCGCTCCTCAGAAAGGGTGGATCCGGATGGGTTCTGGAAGTTCACTATCGTGTAGATGAATTTGATTTTGTGTCCGTCATTGCGTCCCTGTTCGATAATGCCGGGAAGAAGATCAACGCACATGCCGTCTTTATCGCACGGGACGGAGATGAAACGGGCTCCGCGGTTTCTCATTGCATGGATCGCTCCCGGGTATGTGGGACCCTCTACTATTATTGTGTCACCGTCGTTCAGAAGAACGCTGCAGAGAAGGTCCATCCCTTCCTGTGATCCCGTTGTGATCAGCATCTCTTCCGGTTTTGTCTCACGGCCCATCCTCGGAGCCATCCATTTTGCGATGTATTCCTTAAGCGGCGCATAACCGTCTGTAGCTCCGTACTGAAGGACATCTCTGCCTTCCCGGGCCAGTATCGCAGAAGCTTCAGAAAACTCAGCAACAGGGAAAACAGCAGGGTCGGGGTTGCCTCCTGCAAAAGATATCACGCCCGGGGTCTTTGTGTATTTCATAAGAGCCCTGATGGGTGAAGGTTTGACGTTAAGGGCTATATCCGAAAGCCTTGCATTCCAGTTTACCGAACTCATAGCAAATCCCTCCAAAAAATATTAACATAACATAATTGCCTCTTTCTTGTGAAAGAGACCGCATTGTCATTATACACAAAAAAAGCAGATTGTCACTGAGAAAAATGATATATCAGCGGTACGAACAACGCATTGCCCCTTTCAATAGTTGGCTTAAGCGTCTATTATTAAATTGGAATTTCGAAGCAAACATGCACCGGAAGGAAGATAAATATGCCAGAAACGCAATCTGCACTGAAAAACAGCCAAGATATCCGCAAAATGACCTCTGGGTCATCATTTAAGGCAATATTCGTTGTATCCTCGCTTTTTCAGAAAAATGACAAAAACGGAAAACCCTACTTCGAGATGGCTGTGACGGACCAGTCCGGTACGCTTGAGGCAAAGATATGGTCGGATGCCGTCTGGTTTGACAGGTCTGATCCCGAACTGGACCCCTCTTCTCCGGCAAAAAGGCTGGATGACGGGAAGCTTAGGAATGTTGCCGGCTGTACGATGGGAGTGGAGGGCAAAACAACTGAATTCAGGGGGCAGATACAGTTCAACTTCAACAAGCTGACTCTGCTGGACCAGGAGAAGTTCCCCCCTTCGCAGTATCTCCCGAGATCGCCGATAGCACTGGAGGAACTTCTGAAAAGATATGAGGAGCTCGTATCCTCCTGCCGTGCGGAAGTGGCGGAATTCATCAGATATGTATATAAAGGCGAGACATGGAAGCAGTTCCGTGACTGGCCCGCAGCTGTGAGCCACCACCACGCGTACGCGAACGGACTTCTTGAGCATACGCTGTCAGTTACCGAGTGTGCCAGGGCGATGGCACTTTCATTCAGGACATCGGGCTATGACATAGACGTCGACATAGTAACAGCTGGCGGACTCCTTCACGACCTCGGCAAACTCGGATCCTACAAGATGGGTTCGATCCCGGAGATGACCCTTGAAGGGGCTGTTCTTGACCATATAGCGATAGGGTATTCAATGTTTGTGGAACTTGCAGAGAGTGCACAGCTTGACAGCTCCATCAGGCTCCAGCTGGCTCATATTCTGCTGAGCCATCACGGACAGAGGGAGTTCGGTTCTCCTGTTGTCCCTGCCACACCCGAGGCCATGATAGTTTCTGCGGCCGACGAACTCGATTTCAGGGTCTTCTGCTGGAATGACTCCGTAAAAGACCTTGCTGACGACCAGCCGATATCGCAGTGGCACGCAGCCACGGGACGCCGTTTCTGGAAAAGGTAGCGCCAGTACCGTTTCCGGATCGGGCAAGGTACAGGGGACACTCCGACAGAGAGGAAAAACGATGTCAAAAGAGTTTTATGTTACGGCAGATCAGTCCGGCAGACGCATAGACAGGCTCCTTAGGGGCATGTGGCCCTGGGTCCCCCTCGGGGCAGTGATGAAGGCAATCCGGACCGGGGAAGTCCGTCTGGATGCCCGGAAGGTCAGACCGGATACAAGGGTCGAAGAGGGACAGTTCCTCCAGGTCCCATGGGAGGACGCCATGCCCGATCAGAGGACGGCGGACCGGGATGTCAGGATCCCGGTCAGGAACAGCTTGGAAACGATATACAGGGATGAATATCTCTGGATCATCAACAAGCCTGCGGGACTGCTCACCCAACCCGACACAAAAGGGGGCGATTCCCTCATTACAAGGGTGCTGACAGAACTTGCCTGGGCGAGGAGCGACTTTCGCCCCTCCACCGTACAGCGCCTTGACAGGAATACATCGGGTGCCGTAATAGTTGCCCTTACCGGCCTTTCTCTGAGACACCTCTCGGAGCTGATAAGGGAGAGAAGGATCAGGAAGATCTATCTGGCCGTTGTTCAGGGCAGGACAGAGGAGTCGGGAGAGATAGACCTGCCGGTCCTCAAAGATCCCTCTTCGAACACCGTAAGGATAGACCCGGACGGACAGAAGGCTCTTACCAGATACAGAAGCATATCCTACGGCAACGGCTGGAGCGGAGTCGAAGCTGAACTTGTTACAGGAAGGTCCCATCAGGCGAGGGTCCATTTTGCCGCAGTCGGACATCCTATAATCGGAGACATAAAATACGGCGGTGACGTGAAAAAAGCGAAAAGGCCGCTGCTCCACGCATATTCACTGGTATTCCCTGACGATGAGGGACTTCCGGAAAACATCAAGAACAGGGAATTCACGGCTCCCCTGCCAAAGGATATGGAGGAATATTTTAATGAGATGTGATCTTTGCGGCGACAAAAGGTGCAGGGATGAGGAGCCATGCGTAGTCAGAAACAGCATCGAACTCTACTCGGACCCTCACGAAAAAATGATGATGCAGACCGCAGCCGTGGTAGAGTCAGAGTTCTACGGCGACCTCAACAGGATAGAAGAAGTGGTGGAGTTTGCCGCAAGGATGGGATATAAAAAGCTCGGCTTAGCTTTTTGTGTGGGATTGCAGGAAGAGGCCGCAAAAATTGCCGACTACCTTTCCGATTTCTTTGATATCGAGGCAGTTTGCTGCAAGGTGTGCGGTATCCCGAAATCCGATATGGGAGCTCCGACAAGCGACAGGGTGGGGCCGGTCAGCTGCAACCCTATAGAGCAGGCGAGGATGCTTGAAGAAAAGAATACAGACCTGAACCTTGTTGTTGGACTATGCGTAGGTCATGATGCCCTCTTCATTAAGCACTCACACACCTATGTGGTCCCTCTTGCTGTGAAGGACAGAGTCCTGGGGCACAATCCGCTTGCTGCAGTCTACTGTTCTGCTGTCAACAAGAGGATGAAGAAGAGGGCAGAGTCGCGGGAGAGCAAAAAAGACTCATAGGCAAAAACGTTTAAGGCTATAATGATCTTTCGGGGACGGCTTGTCATATCTGATACTCTCTGCTATTATTTCCATTGCCCTTCACACGGACCGGCGCACAGCGACGTTGGCCTGAGTTTTGGGAATATCGGGCGCAACAGGCTCAGACAGGAGTGATCGACATGATCGACAAGGAAAAGAAACAGCAGCTGATCGAAGAATTCAAAGTACACGGGGCAGACACCGGTTCCACAGAGGTGCAGGTGGCCATCCTCACGACGCGTATCCGTGAGCTTACAGACCACATGAGGATCCATAAGAAGGATTTCCACTCCCGCCGCGGTCTTCTCATCATGGTAGGGAAGCGCCGCAAGCTTCTTCAGTATCTCAAGGACCGTGATTTCAACCGTTATCAGTCGCTTATCCAGCGCCTCGGACTGCGTCACTGATCACAGGTTGGTAAAGTTACTGAAAAAACAGGCAACTTATGCATGGCGGAGGGTGAATACCTTCGCCATTTTTGTTATTTTGTGCTATTCTTCAACAGTTGAAGACAGAAAACGGGAGGAAAAGAAAAAATGAAAGAGATATTTGAGTTGGAATTATACGGCAAGACCATGTCCTTTGAAACAGGGCGTCTTGCAAAACAGGCGAATGCCGCAGTTCTTGCGGGGCACGGCAGGACTGCAGTGCTGGTCACTGCAGTGCTTGCGGAAAAAGCAAGGCAGGGGCTAGACTTCTTCCCTCTCCTTGTAGACTACGAAGAGAGGTTCTATTCTGCGGGAAAAGTGCCCGGAGGATTCATCAAAAGAGAGGGACGCCCCTCCGATACCGCTATACTGAGCGGGAGGATGATAGACCGCTCGATCCGCTCGCTTTTCCCTGAGTGGATGCGAAACGATGTCCATGTCGTCGCAACAGTCATGTCTGTCGACCAGGCCAACCCGGCCAGCATCCTGGCCATAAACGGAGCCTCGCTTGCCCTTTCCATGTCAGACATTCCCTGGGACGGTCCGATAGGGGCGGTGCGCATCGGCTGCATTGATGGAGAACTTGTAGTTAATCCCGATGAGACAGACATGCCGCGAAGCACAATGGATCTTGTAGTCGCAGGACACAGGGGCGGTGTCACTATGGTAGAGGCCGGAGCGAAGGAAGTTTCGGAAGAGCTTCTTGTCGATGCCATGGAACTGGCAAATGAGGCCATCAGAAAGATAGTTGACTTCATTGATGCTGTCTGTGCCAAGGTCGGAAAGCCGAAGGCGGAGCTGCCCTCACCTGAAGTTATCACAGAGATAGATGAATGGATGGAGAAGGAAATCTATGATGACATTTACGCAGCTGTTCAGATCCATGAAAAGCAGCCGCGCGGCGCAGCTATAGGAGAGGCACAGAAGAGGGCGGAAGAGTATTTCTCCGAGTCCCATCCGGATTCAGCGAACTACATAGCGGCAAAAATGGACGAGATGGTCAAGAAGTGCGTCAGGAAACTCCTCCTTGACGACAGGCGCAGATCTGACGGCAGGAGCATGGATGAACTCAGGAAGATCACCTGCGAGACAGATGTGCTCCCAATGACCCACGGATCGGCACTCTTTACACGGGGCGAGACACAATCTCTGGGGGTCACGACCCTCGGAATGATGGGCACGGATGATCAGATCCTGGACGGGCTGAAACTTGACGAGCCTCCCAAGAAGTTTATCCTCCATTACAATTTCCCGCCGTACTCTGTGGGTGAAGTCAGACCAATGCGCGGCCCCGGACGCAGGGAGATCGGCCACGGAGCACTTGCAGAAAGAGCTCTTAGCGCCGTATTCCCGAGCGAAGAGGAATTCCCCTATGTGGTCCGCCAGGTATCCGACATTCTTGAATCAAACGGCTCAAGCTCGATGGCAAGCGTATGCAGCGGCAGCCTCTCGATGATGGCAGCAGGCGTCCCTATCAGGAAGGCAGTTGCCGGGATCGCAATGGGACTTATCGCAGACAACGGAAAGTTCGGGATACTGACCGACATACAGGGTCTGGAAGATCATTACGGCGACATGGACTTCAAGGTCGCAGGCACAAGGGACGGAGTGACTGCACTCCAGATGGACAACAAGGCCGGAGGCATAACGAGGGATATACTGACGCAGGCGCTGGGACAGGCCAAAAAAGGCAGGCTCCAGATACTCGATATCATGGATGGGACGATCTCTGCGCCTCGCGTTGAACTTTCATCGACAGCGCCTAAGATAATTACGATAAACATCGATCCGGAAAAGATCCGTGAAGTCATAGGCCCCGGCGGCAAGATGATCCGTTCGATAGTACAGCGTACAGGAGCAAAGATAGATGTGGATGACAGCGGACGCGTATACATTGCAGCCGTCAACGATGATTCAGCTCAGGCAGCGGTCAGGATAATCAACGATCTCGTCCGCGAAGTCAAGGCGGGGGAGACATTTGTCGGGACAGCCACAAGGATGATGAATTTCGGCGTCTTTGTAGAGGTGCTCCCGGGCAAGGAGGGACTCCTCCACGTAAGCGAGATCAGCAACTATCATATCCCCAGGCTTGAGGATGCGATAAATACAGGAGATAAGGTCCTTGTAACAGTCAAGGAAATTGATGAAATGCACAGGGTCAACCTGAGCCGCAAGCGCATTCTTGATCAGCTTGATGATCTTGCGAAGGATCCCGAGTTTGCAGAGCAGGCCGCAATAGAAAAAGAGCGTGAAGAGCGTTTCTCGCATTTCCCAAGGAGCGAGGGAGGCCCAAGGCGCGAGGGAGGTCCGAGGCACGATGACGGCGGAAGGCCTCCGCGCAGGGACTTCGGTTCTGACAGAGGCTCGGATCATCGTCCTGTCAGGCGCTTTGAAAGAGAACGTAAAAAGTAGGCTTCAAAATGTCAGCTGTAAAAGTCAGGATAAAAGCTGATGAAGGCATAACACTTCCAGGCTATGCCACACCGGGCTCTTCAGGCATGGACCTGAGGGCTTCGGATGCTGCTCTGATACCGGCCGGGGAGCGGGGCTGCGTAGGCACCGGGCTATACTTTGAGATGCCGCCTGGGTGCGAAGCCCAGGTCAGGCCAAGGAGCGGCCTGGCTCTTAAGCATGGGGTAACGGTCCTGAATTCACCCGGAACTATCGACTCGGACTACCGCGGTGAAATTAAGGTGATCCTCATTAACCACGGCAAAGAGGATTTCAGGATAGAACCCGGAGACAGGATAGCTCAGCTCGTATTTGCACAAGTGACCCAGGTCGAGCTTGAGAAGGCCGGGGAGCTTGATGAGACAGAGCGGTCCTCCGGAGGGTTCGGGAGCACCGGAAGAAAATAGATATTTTGTCAGGATTTGCCGTTCAGGCAAATTAGGAGGCGATACAATGGCACGTTTTTCAACACCCGATGGTAAAGTTTATGAGGCAGACAGCGCCTCTGTACGTCAGCTTCTTGATGTCTGGCACCTTAAAAAAGCAATAGGAGGAAAGGTCGGCGGGAAAATGGTCGACTGCGATGTACTGTTCACTTCAGATACAGCAGTGGAACCGGTCTTCCCGGATTCTGAAGAGGGACTTGACCTCCTGCGCCATTCAACGGCGCACCTAATGGCCCATGCTGTCCTGCGGCTCTGGCCTGAGGCGAAGTTTGGCATTGGACCGGCGATCAAAGACGGTTTCTACTATGACATAAGGTTCCCTGATCCCATCTCAGACGAGGATCTTCCCAAAATCGAATCGGAAATGAGAAAGATCGCCCAGGAAAAGATCCCCCTGGTCAGGGAAGAACACACAAAAGAGCAGGCTAAGGAGCTTTTTTCGAAACTTGGAGAAGACCTGAAAGTCGAAATGATCGACGCCCTTGAGGGTGAGATCCTTTCGACCTACCGTGAGGGTGACTTCATTGACTTCTGCCGCGGCCCCCACGTTCCGCATACCGGATGCTGCAAGTTCTTCAAACTCCTCTCCCTTGCCGGTGCGTACTGGCACGGTGATGAGAAGAACGAAATGCTGACCCGCATATACGGAACGGCATTCGGGTCTGAGGAGGAGCTTAAGGAGTATCTCCGCAGGGTCGAAGAAGCCAAGGCGAGGGATCACCGGAAACTGGGAAAAGAGCTCGACCTCTTCAGCGTACACGCGGAAGGCCCCGGATTCCCCTTCTTCCACCCAAAGGGAATGGTCATTATGAACAACCTCATTTCTTTCTGGAGGAAGGAACATACCAAACGCGGATATGTCGAGATCAAGACCCCGATGATCCTCGACAGGTCTCTCTGGCTGCGTTCGGGCCACTGGGATCACTACAAGGAGAACATGTATTTCACAGAGATAGATGAAGCCCCGTTTGCGGTTAAACCGATGAACTGCCCCGGAGGAATACTTGTTTACAACAGCGCGATACGCAGTTACAGGGAACTTCCTCTGCGCATGGCGGAACTGGGCTTTGTACACCGCCATGAGAGGTCGGGGGCCCTCCACGGACTGATGAGGGTGAGGGCATTTACCCAGGATGACGCCCATATCTACTGCACCCCGGAGCAGATCAAGGATGAGATAAAGGCCATCATGGAGCTTGACAGGTATGTCTATCAGGATGTCTTCGGCTTCAAGTACTATGTCGAGCTCTCGACAAGGCCTGAAAACTCCATGGGAGATCCCCATCTCTGGGATATAGCGGAGCAGAGGCTAAAGGAAGCTCTTGAAGAGACCGGGACTGCCTACAAGCTGAACCCGGGCGACGGAGCCTTCTACGGCCCCAAGATAGACTTCCACCTTGAGGACTGCATCGGCCGAACCTGGCAGTGCGGGACGATACAGCTTGACTTCCAGATGCCGGAGAAGTTCGACATGACATACATCGGCAGCGACGGCGCGGAACACCGCCCTGTCATGCTCCACAGGACGGTCCTCGGGAGCCTCGAGAGGTTCATGGGGATACTGATAGAAAACTACGCCGGCGCATTCCCCTACTGGCTGGCGCCTGTGCAGGTAAAGCTGCTTCAGGTAAGTTCGGATTTCGCCGGATACACCGATGAGCTTGCAAAGAAATTTAGGGATGCGGACATCCGGGTCGAGACTGATGCGCGGGATGAGAAACTGGGCAAGAAAATACGCGACGCGCAGATGCAGAAGATCCCGTATATGCTGGTCATAGGGGCCAGGGAGGCCGAAGAGGGCACAGTTGCGGTAAGGGAAAGGTCTAAGGGAGACCTTGGATCCATGACCTTTGAGGGCTTCCTGGAACATCTCAAATCGGAGTTCGATCCGCTTTAAAAACAGATCTTTTTCGATCGGCGATTTGACAATTTGCCAGTCCGATCGACTGTTGTATAAAAATTGAGCCCAAAGGATCTGTTCTTTGGGCTCAATTTTTATGTTTCAATATATACCTTTTTCAGCTACAGCGATCGAGTATCTATTTTTGTAATGGTCCCGTCGGGTGAATAGTGATAAAGGGAGAGAGACAGAGGAAGAGAGCTGTTCCCCTGCGGAGTGATCACCACAAAAGTCATCGTGGGGAATTTGGGGTTTTGATCGATCCATGTTCCTGAATTGGCATAAATAGTTTTTTGTCCTCTGAGATTTTGAGAAGCAATGATCCTGGGCTCGTGGGTATGCCCGAAAACAACTATCCGCTTATCAGAATCTGGGTTTTTAAAATATTGGACTTCAGCCTGGGCATCAGTTTCGGTTCCGGAACCTGCCTCCATAATGGCTTCTTTCAGCGGTATTTTGACGGAGACCCGGTTGAGTGCCTGTCGTTCATCCCATGTGCCAAGGATCTTTTTATACAACTTAATGTTGATATATCCTCCGGCTGACAGCTGGTAGGGCATTAAATCGCTTATTGAATAGTTTTCGGTGAAGCCGTCGATGTTTGTTTTTATGATCTTTTCATCAAAACCGCCGTTGACCGGAAAATCTGTCATTAATCCATACCAGGCTTTCCAGTAAATATACGCAAATATCTGCTCTTCTCCGTAGGAAATTAAGGTCACTTCCGGGATTTTGCCTGCAGCCTCTGGGAATCCTTCAACAACGGAGGTCGTGGCTATTCTTGTAAAGAAATATCCGGGCGGTAATATAGAACCCGGAGCTATATCCCTGTTTGAGATAGGGTCAGGTGCACAGAAAAAATTATAGCGATGTCCGTGCTCCATTATAATTTCAGGATGTCCCTCGGGTGAATAGCTTCCCAGTCCCTGCACATCACGCTGTTGATGGATTCCGGGAAGTATGCTCTCAATGTCCTCTGCAGTTACAGTTAAATCGTGATTACCCGGAATATATGTCACTTTGATCTTCCCGTCGCGGATAATATTATTGAATGCGGTGATCACATACTTATTGTTTTTTGCAACAACGCGGACAAAGTCATTCTGTGTTTTTCCTTTGAACGTTTCCGTTGAGCTTGGAACAAACCATAGATCTATCAAATCTCCCCCTATTACCAGTTCCTTGATATTTGGGGCTTTTCTGATCTGTTCGAGGAACTTTACGAGAGGCTCCCTGTTCTTATTGATTTCGCTATAGCTGTCGTCTGCTCCAAGATGAATATCACTTATGAATATAATGAGTTTGCGCTCATTATCAATTTCCGAAATGCCTCTGCTGCCAAGTGTGAAAACTTCTTTAAACGAAGCGTCCTCTTTCGCATCTGCTCCATAAGCGGGAGCGTATCCGGGGCGGGAGGGTGAAACTGATAAAATAATAGTCAAAAGCAACAGGACAAATACTTTTTTCATGTGATATTTTCTCCTTTTTCCTTATTAAGTGTGCATGCCCGCCACTATGCGATATTGAGACAGCGGGCCGAAAGTCATCTGCTTTCTGCTATACACATAAGGTCGATTGCTATTATAATCAAATAGTGACAATAACGGGCTATACAAAGCACAGAGTAAAGTTATATCCGCAATTTTCATCATGAAGTATATTTCTTTGGAGCTGTTAAAAGGCGTTAAAAAATCGTTACTGTTGCGAAAAGCAGGAATATGTGCTAGCATACACAGGTTGATTTATATCAACGGGTTTACAAGCAGAGGGTGCGCCTCTCGCCTGCCGACGCTGCAAGTTGTCAGGTCTACCCGGGAAGAGATTTCCAATGGGCTTGGCGCGTTCTGTGCCGGGCTCATTTTAATTTGAGCAATATATTAACTCAGGAGGTGTAACGCCATAGCAAACAGGGACGACGAGCCCCGCGTGAATTCCGACATTCGGGCAACTGAAATTCTTCTCATCGACGAAGAAAACGCCAAGCGCGGCATAATAAGCACGAAAGAAGCACTCGCAATGGCTGAAGCGGCTGAACTTGACCTGGTGGAGGTAGCTCCCCAGGCGACCCCGCCGGTGTGCAGGATAATGGATTACGGAAAGTATCGTTTCCAGCAGCAGAAGCGCGACAAGGATGCCCGCAAGAAACAGAAAAATCAGGTAGTAAAAGAGATCAAGATGCGCCCCAAGATCGACCAGCATGACTATGATTTCAAGGTAAAGGCGATAAAGACCTTCCTTCTGGCCGGTCATCGTGTTAAGGTCTCTGTCTTCTTCAGGGGAAGAGAAATGGCATTTCTTGACCGCGGCAGAGAAGTACTTAACAAGGTCATGAATGCGATATCCGACTTTGGGAAGATGGAGATGGAACCGAGGATGGAAGGCGCTTACATGAGAATAATGATAGCTCCTGCCGTCCAGGCAGAACCCGTCAAGAAGCCTTCGGCTCCGAAGGAAAACGCAGCGGATAAGCCGGCAAAGAAAGAATCCGCGCCTAAGAAAGCGGAAGCTGCCCCTAAAAAAGAGGAAAAGCAGCCTAAGGCAACAACTGAGGGCGAGTAAGCTTATTTATCCGGCAGCGCCCGAAAGCAGCAGTAAATAACAATACGTGATCGTCTCTGTCACAGAGATATAAAAGCAAGAGGAGGAACTATGCAATGCCCAAGATGAAGACCCACTCCGCAACAAAAAAGCGCTTTAAGATCAGCGGTACAGGCAAGGTCACCTTCAAGAAGAGCGGCCGTTCACACCTTCTTTCTTCAAAGAACTCAAAACGGCTCCGTTCACTTAGGAAAAAGGGTATCCTGCCGGCAGCGGTAGAGGCTCACATAAAGAAAGTTATGCCCTACGCATGAGGCCGGGGCTCTTTTAACGAGAAATAATACTGAGGAGTGACATTCAATGCGAGTAAAGGGATCAAGCGCAAGCCGCAATAAACTTAAAAAACTATACAGCATCACAAAGGGATTCTGGGGACGCAAAAAGAACGTATACCGCAGGGCACGTGAAGCTTATCTGCATGCTCTTACAAGCGCTTTTTCCGGGCGTAAGCTCAAAAAGCGTGATTTCAGGAAGCTCTGGATCATGCGTATAAACGCAGCTGCCCGTGCGAACGGTATTGCCTACAGTGCGCTTATCAACGGACTGAAGAAGGCTGAGATCAACATCAACCGCAAGATGCTTGCTGACCTTGCGGTGAACGACATGCCTGCATTCTCGAAACTTGTTGAAAAGGCCCAGTCAGCACTGAAATCATAAGTTTCCGCAGTGCGGTAAATTGAAGGTACATACTTCCTATAAAGTTGAGCAAGTGATAGTTTTAGGGTTCCTGCTGGTCATACTGGCAGGAGCCCTTATGCTATGGTCTTCCGGCAGGTATCTCTGCAACATGCCTATAGGGATAGCCGACGCCCTTTTCATGTCTGCGTCTGCGGTATGCGTGACCGGCCTCGCTACTGTTGATCCGGCCACACAGATGGGCATGGCATCGCAGCTTATATTGCTTGCGCTCATCCAGACAGGAGGTCTTGGCTTCATGACTGCCGTTATGATGCTTGGGATCGCGGTAGGCAGAAGGATGGGCATCAAGAGCAGGATCTTCTTCCTGGGAGGTTTCGGTCTTGAGGGAGTGAGCGGAGCTGTCAGGCTTCTCAAAGCTGTCGCAAAATTCACCTTTGCTTCGGAATTTGTGGGAGCAGTCGTCCTTTACTGGGGATTTGCCCGTCATGGGCTGCCTGCAGGGAGATCTGCCTATAATGCAGTTTTCCATTCTGTGAGCGCATTCTGCAACGCCGGTTTTTCAACGGTCCCGGGAGGACTCAACGGCTTTTCTCTTTCCGTCATAGTGCCATCGGCAGTGATGGTGCTCATAATACTGGGAGGTATCGGATTCCCCGTTTTTATGAACTGCCTTGAAGCAATTAAGAATAAAGGGAGAATATCGCATTATTCCAGACTTGTTCTATTTATTACTTTCTGGCTGATAACTGCTGGGGCGCTGATGTTCATGGTTTCAGAGTGGGATCGCGGCTTTGCCGGGCTCCCGGACCGGGCGAAGGTACTGAACGCTTTCTTTGCAAGCGTTACCACTAGGACTGCCGGTTTCGATACGATCAAACCGTATTCATTTTCCGGACTGGGCAAGGTGCTGATGATAGCACTGATGGTGATAGGGGCTTCTCCGGCATCAACGGGAGGCGGCATCAAGACGACCACGCTTGGAGTGCTTGCCGTATCCGCTTGGAACGAAATACTCGGAAGAGATGAAAATGTTTTCTGGCACAGGAAGGTCGGCTATTCGACAGTGAGAAGGGCTCTTGCTCTTGCATTTTTGTACGTTCTTACTTTCTTTGTCGGCGCGGTGATCCTTTCTATGACCGAAGACTTCCCGTTTGAAGAACTGCTCTTTGAAGCTGTATCGGCAATAGGTACGGTAGGACTCAGCCTCGGCATTACACCGGAACTCTCGGTTGCTGGTAAAATGGTACTCGTGGTCCTCATGTTCTGGGGCAGGGTGGGTATACTTTCTTTCTTTGCCACACTGATCAGAGAGGGAAAAAAAGTGGAGATACGCTACACTGAGGTAAACATCCCCATTGGATAAAGTTCCTTCTGAGGAGGGAAAAAGATGAGCAAAGAGAAAAAGAGCTTTCTTATAGTCGGACTGGGACGTTTCGGGAGTTCACTGTGCGAAAAGCTGGTAGAGCTGGGGCAGAGTGTCATAGGCGTTGATCAGCTGGCCGGACCTGTATCCGAGATGTCTGACAAGATCGATGTGGCGGCGCAGCTTGATGTAACAGACGAGAGCGCACTGACAAAGATCGGCGCGAAAGAGGTAGACATCGCCATAGTAACGATCGGTTCGAGTCTCGAGAACAGCGTACTGTGCACATCCATCCTCGTCGACCTGCAGGTTCCGCTCGTAGTGGCAAGAGCAAACACCGCGCTTCACGCAAAGATACTTGCCAGAGTGGGTGCTCACAGGATAGTATTTCCTGAGTGGGATATGGGGCATAAAATAGCAGAAAATCTTGTCTATCCATGGTACTCAGGATTTTCCAAGATAGACGGAGGCGATTTCTGCTTCGGAAAGATGAGGCCGCTCCCCGAGATGATAGGGAGAACGATCGCAGAGCTGAAATTTTCACAGCGCTATAAAGTTATCGTGATACTGATCGAACATGAAGGCAAACAGGAATCACCTTCTCCGACCAGGGCTTTCCTGGAAACAGACGGTATTTGGGTAATGGGGCACAGGTCGGACATGGACAGACTACTGAATAAAAGCAGTTTGGACGGGATATGATCATTGCACATGCCGGATCCTTTAAAGCTGCATACAATGGGGGAATAAGAAAGTGTTTGAGGAACTGAAGGAAGAGGGAATGCAAAAGCTGGCTGAGTCCGGACTTCTTGAGAAGCTTGATAAGCTCAGGAAAGCAGGTATGGATAAGATATCCGAGACATCACTGCCTCAGGATCTCCAGACAGTGCGGGCCAACCTGTTGGGACGCAAGGGCGAAGTGACCGAGGTCTTAAAAAGCGTCGGGCAGGCTGCGCCTGAGCTGAGGAAAGTTCTCGGACAGGCGGCAAATGAGGTCAAAGAGATACTGACCCAGGCGATCGAACAGAGGAACGAAGAACTTATAAACTGCGCCTCATGTTTCGAGGGTGAAGCGGACATAACGCTTCCCGGCGTAAATTTTACAGCCGGGGGTCTTCATCCTATTACACAGATGTGCTATGACCTGAATGACGCATTCCGCTCACTGGGTTTTGAGGTCTTTTCGGAACCTGAGATAACCAGTGAGCTTTATGCCTTTGACAACCTCAATTTTGCACCCGAACACCCCGCCCGTGAGAGCATGGACACATACTGGCTGAAGGGGCACGACGAGGAGAGGGGCGCCAGGCGCCTATGCCTCAGGCCGCACCTGACGGGAGCCAGCGTACGCTACCTGCAGGAACACGGGGCTCCTGCCCGCTTTGTATATCCGGGAAGGGTATACAGGAACGAAACGACCGACGCAAGACATGAAAGGGCCTTCTTCCAATATGAGGCTCTGATAGTAGACAAAGATTTCTCATTCGCTTCCGGCAAGGTGCTTGTCAAAACTATCCTTGACAAGATATTCGGCAGAGACGTTGAGGTCAGGATGAGGGTCGGCTTCTTCCCCTTTGTTGAACCTGGTTTTGAAATAGATATGCGCTGTCTCGTATGCGGCGGAGAGGGCTGCAAAGTCTGCAAGCACGTAGGGTGGATCGAGGTAATGCCGGGGGGCACTCCGCACCCGAACGTCCTGAAGGCTGCGGGCCTGGATCCGGCTGTCTGGTCCGGCTTTTACATCAACATTGGGTTGGACAGGCTCGTAATGATGAGATACGGTGTGGACGACGTGCGCCTCTTCCACAGCGCCGACCTTCGCTTCCTCGATCAGTTCAAATAGGAGATAAATAAGATGAAACTTTCACTAAACTGGATAAAAAAATATGTCGACCTTCCCGAAGATCTCACGATGGAGAAACTCTCCTACGACCTTACGATGTGCACCGTTGAAGTCGAGGACGCGGCCGACCTTTCGGAGAGCCTCGCAGGGCTTGTCGTTGGAAAGATAATTACGGTGGAACCGCACCCCGATGCTGACAAGCTTAGGATATGCACGGTGGATGTCGGGGACATGGCGCCGAGCACGATAGTGTGCGGAGGCATCAACCTGGCACCCGGACAGCTTACCGTAGTAGCAAAACCTGGTGCGATGGTGCGCTGGCACGGGGTGGGCGATCCCGTCGAGATAAAACCGGCCAAGCTCAGGGGAATTATGAGTTACGGGATGATATGCTCCTCAGGAGAGATAGGCCTGGGAGAACTCTTCCCGACATTCCGCGAAGCGGAGATCATGGACATTACCTTTCTTGACGCCGGACCCGGAAGTCCCGTCGCGGAGGCTCTGGGGCTGAATGACATCATACTTGAGATAGACAACAAGTCACTGACAAACAGGCCCGACCTTTGGGGACACTATGGCATGGCCCGTGAACTCGCCGCAATTTACGACCGAAAACTCAAACCCCTTGAAATCGGAGGCATGCCGGAGAAGTTCGGCGATCTGGGGATAGTTATAGAAGATCCTGAAAGGTGTCCCCGCTATGCGGCGGTCACATTCAAAAAGATCAAAAATGTCCCGTCCCCATTCGAACTCAAAAGCATGATCTGGCGCGTTGGTATGAGACCGATCAACCTTCCTGTTGACATAACGAACTATGTGATGTTGGCCACAGGACAGCCTACGCACGGATTTGACAAAAATCATATCAAGGGCAATATCCATATCAGGACCGCAAAAGCAGGAGAGAAACTCGAACTGCTTGACGGAGAGACCCTCGACCTGACGACCTCCGACCTTGTCATCGCCGATGAGAAAAATCCGGTTGCCCTTGCAGGCATAATGGGAGGTAAACTGGACTCGATCCTCGAAGATACCACTGAAATAATACTGGAGATAGCCAACTTTACAGCAATGGGAGTAAGGCGTACCGCTCAGAGATTTGACATCCGGACCGAAGCCTCCTCCCGTTTTGAAAAGAGCGTTGAACCCCAGCGTGTTGATGGCGCTATATCAGTAGCTTTGAATATGTTCAAAGAATATTTCCCTGATTCGGAGATAGCTGGATTCGTCGATTCTTATCCGCTGCCCCTTAAAAACTCGGAAGTTGAAGTACCGCTCTCCTTCCTTTCAAGAAGGCTCGGCAAGGAACTGACTGCGGAAGAAGTTATAAGGATACTGGACAACCTCGGTTTCAAAACAGAGGAGAAGGACGGAATGCTCCACGTAACGGCCCCCTCATGGAGGTCTACGGGTGACATCTCGCTTCCGGACGACATACTTGAAGAGGTCGCAAGGCTGATGGGTTACGAAAATTTTGATTTCATCCCTCCAAAGGTCATTCTCGAAAAGCCGGTAAACCAGAGAAATGCCGACATGGAGAGAGCGGTCAGGGAATACCTTGCATTCAGGTGCAGCATGCAGGAGATCTTTACCTATCCCTGGATAGAGGACGAATATATTGAGGCATCATGTGCTGATACCGAAGAGATGCTCTGTCTCAGTACACCTCCCTCTCCCGATGAGAGCAGGCTTCGTTCAACTCTTGTGCCGGGCATGATAAAGGCTGTATTCACGAACCTCAGGTATTTTGAAAGTTTCCGTATTTTTGAGCTTACACAGGTCTTTGCCGATAAGGACTACCACAGCATCAACGATCCGTCAGAGAAGCTTCCGGGGATAGCGAGGCATCTCGGCGGAGCCTTTGTGGGAACAGATCCCAGGCTTCTCTTCAGGGAGGCAAAAGGTGTACTGGAACACATGCACAGGGCGGTCCATATGGAGCCTCTCGGTTTTGCCAGGGTAAGCAAGCCTCTGTGGGCTGACGACAAGCTTTGGCTCAATGTTACTTATAAAGGCGAGCCGATAGGCTGCATAGGCCTTCTTTCGCTTAAATCTGCCCGCAAGGCCGGAATAAAGAGAAGCATGACGGTCATATCAGAGATCGACGTTGAAAGTCTCGTCCCGCTGGCATCAAGACAGAACAGGTATTCGCGGCTTCCGGAATATCCGTGCGTAGATTTCGACCTTTCGGTAGTTTTCGATGAAAAAGTAACATGGGCGGATATCTACGAAACAGCCGTCAAGGTCGAACTGGTGAAAGAAGTGCGGTTTGTCGACGAATATCGCGGCCCGCAGGCAGGAGAAGGGAAGAAATCAGTATCGTTCCGCACAAGGATAGGTTCTGACGAAGGTACCCTGACATCTGAAAAGATAGACATGATAACGAAGCAGATGATGAAGAAGATGTCAAAGAAGTTTGGCGGAGAGGTCCGCGGAGTCTAAAGCTCTGGTAAAATAAGGGAAGAACGATTGGGAGGTGCCGGTATGATAGAACAGTTTGAAAAGCTTGAAGCGGCAATAGCAGGCCTTGAAGCGGGCATAGAAGAAATGAAAAAAGAAAACGAGAGGCTGAAAAAGGAAGCCCATGAGCTCAGAGGCGTCATAGACGACAGAGATCTGGAGATACTTCAGCTCCAGGAAGACCTGCAAAAGAGATCAGCAGCATACGATACAGAAAAAAATGAAATCGAACACAAACTGGAGGGACTTCTTGGCAGGGTCTCTTCCATGGCTGCGGGAAAGAGCGAAGCACAATAGAGCCAAATCCGGATAAAGGAGTTTTTTGCTATGGACGAAGCGCCTGAGATCAGAAACCTTGGTGAAGGAAGATACTCTTTCCTTGTCGGGAGACAGAGATATACTCTTACTACCGCACTCGACGAGGAGCGCTTCGTCCGTATCGTTACCGCGATCCGGGACCTGGTGAGCTCCTTCCCCCCGACGCTTTCGCAGGAGGAAAGGCTGTTCCTTGCACTTATGTCTTTTTCTCATGAACTTGACGACATTAAATGCAGGATCGATTCGATCAGCGAAACGCTTAAAGAAAGCGGGTCTGATAGTTGAACCTTGTTGGCTGGCACATGATAGACTTCATTTTCATCATCCTTGGCTGCTATTTTGTGATCCGCGGCTGCTTCAGGGGTTTTGTCGGGGAGATATTGACCCTTGCAGGTTTTTTCTGCTCTCTTTATGTCTCCTTCAAGTTCTCCGGTAAATTTGGAGGTTTCATTAATGCCTTTCTTGGCATAAACGAATCGGTGTCCCAGCTCATAGCAATAATCCTTGTTTGGTTGATCATAGCTCTTGTCGTCGCCTTCATCCGCAAAGTCATGAAGGGACTTCTCTCTGCGATAAGCCTGAGCGGCTTTGACAGGGTGCTCGGCATATTCTCCGGCCTTCTCAAAACCTTTATAGCAGTCTATGTCGTACTCATAGGGGGACTTCTGCTTGCTCCCGTAGTCGAACCGACATGGATGACCCAAAGCGACATAATCCGTTATGCGGGAAGACAGTGGCCTGAGGTAAAGCAGATACTTCTTGATTTTGACATACTCCCCAATGCAGGGTCACTGCCCGAGGGGACGCTCGAGCAGATACTTAGGCCATACAGGACCGGCGAATCAGGGCCTGAGGGCTATGTCCCCAACAGCGGCAGAACTTCGATAGGAACCAACTTACGGAAACAGGAACAAACTTCATGATCGCAGAAAGTTCATCATACAGCAGCCTTGAGATAAAAAAGATAATCCCCCTGATATCAAAATACTGCAGGAGCGAAATAGGCGAGGAAGCTGCCTTATCGGCGGTGCCTGCCCAAAATCCCGATGAACTCAAAACGAGACACGAACTTTTTCTGTCAATAGAGGATTACAGGGAGAGAAAGGGTGAGCTGCCGTGGCAGAACGGGCTCGCCCCCGTCTCACCCATGCTTGCCGAAGCGGACGAAACAGGCCTCCTCACAGGGGAAGAGCTCCTTAAGATACGTCACCTGATCAAGCTTTCCATGAAGCTAAAAGATGTACTCGGTTCGGAGAAGGAAAAATACCCGGTATTTTCATTGATGACCAGGGATATAAGGGATTTCACCGATGAACTGGAAAGACTCTCCGTCATAGATGACGACGGAAGGCTTTACGATTCTGCGTCCGAAAAGCTCAAAACAGTCAGGGAGAAGATAAAGGAACTTAGGGAGACCATACGAAGAAAAGGGCACGCACTTATCAACGATCCTTCGATATCGGGGATGCTCCAGGAGAGGGTCATGACGATAAGGAACGGGAGGTATACATTTCTTGTCCGCCCCGATGCGCTTAGCATCTTCCCCGGTTCCGTGGTAGACCGTTCTGTGTCCGGCAACAGCGTATACATGGAGCCGAACTCGATGATCAGGCTCAACAACGAATTCACATCCTGCAGAAACTCGGAGATATATGAGGAACAGAGGATATTGCGCGAACTGACCTCAAGGATCCAAAAAAAGACAAAAGGGATACTGGATGCAGAAAAAATAATTGGCACCATAGATCTCTTCTATGCGCTTTCGGAAAAAAAGCGTCTGGACAGGTGGACGATGCCTGAGTTGTCTTCGAAGGCCATATTCAGCTTCAAAAAGGCCCGTCACCCCCTTCTCTTTGATAAGGCAGTGCCCATCGACATCGGGTGCGGCGACAAATACAGAATACTTGTTATCACGGGACCCAACACGGGCGGCAAGACCGTTGCCCTTAAGACAGCCGGTGTATGTGCGATCCTTGGATGGATGGGATTTCCGATACCTGCTGCCGAGGGATCGGTCCTTGGTGTGATCGGTGAGCTCTTCGCGGATATTGGCGATGAACAGAGCATTGAACAGAGTCTATCCACCTTCAGCGCCCATGTGAAGCATGTGACCGAGATACTGGACAGAGTCGGATCCGATTCCCTTGTCCTGCTTGACGAACTTGGAGCCGGTACTGACCCGGAGGAGGGAGCCGCGCTGGGGATAGCGATCCTTGACTGGCTAAGGGAGAAAAAAGCTCTTGTCCTTGCCACGACCCACCACAACCCGATAAAACGCTTTGCACTCGCAACGGCCTCAATAGAGACCGCGAGCGTTGAGTTTGACATTGCGACCCTCTCTCCGACTTACAAAATACTCACCGGCATCCCGGGAAGGAGCAACGCCCTTCTCATAGCGGGCAAGCTCGGGATGCCCCGTGAAGTAATAAAAAGGGCTGAGCAGGCCATAAGCGGCAAGGAAATATCAATGGAAGACCTCATTGCGGAGCTTCACGGAAAACGTTCAAAGCTTGAAAAAGAGAGCACCGAGGTCGAGAACTCGCTCAGGAAACTTGAAAAACTGAAAAAGGATTATGAGGAGAGGGTCAGGGAGATCGAGGAAAAACGGGATGCCCTTATAGCAAAGGCTGACAAAAAAGCCCTCAGCATAGTCAAAAACGCAGAGGAATCGGCGAGGGCTCTCATCAAGAACCTTGGATCCGCAGAGGCGGAGTCGGCCGCAAGGCGCGAACTCGAAAAGAAGAGAAGCCACTTCCACAAGATAGAGAAGTCTGTCGTCGAAAGGGAAGAGAAAAAGATCACCCAGCAGTCTGTGGCGGCCAAAAAGGAGACCCTCAAACCGGGAGATGCCGTCAGGATAATCGGGACAAAAGGCGTTGCCTCTGTTCTGGAGATCAGGGGCAAAAAGGTCCTTGTCCAGGCCGGCGCAGCACAGGTGGAGGTCCCTCTGACCAAACTCAGCATTGTTCCGGAGAAGGAGATCCCTCAGGCAGCTCCGTCGGTACAGGTCAAGGTCTCCCGCCCGGTCGGAGTTCCAAGCGAGATAATGGTAAGGGGCATGACGATAGACGAAGCGATACCATTGGTCGAGCAATACCTTGACCAGGCCTACAGGGCAGGATATGATTCGGTAGCGGTCATCCACGGCCGCGGCGAGGGGATATTGAGAAGAGAAGTACAGGAACTCTGTAAGAGAACCCCGTATGTTATCGAGCATAACCTAGGTGGGCCTCATGACGGAGGGTATGGGGTTACCATCGTCCGCTTCCGCAAATAGTGCAATTGGGATTTATAGCGGCGCTAACTTAGCAACACTTGCGGAGCCTTCCTTCGACGTATTAATATACGCCTTCGGAAGGCTCCACTGCGCGTTGCGTCGTTATCACTCGCTCTAAATTCCAATTGCCGCAATTGGGGCATATCGCGGCGCTGACTTAGCAACATGCGATGCTCCATCACCTCAACGTATGGATATACGCCTCGGTTCGGAGCATCACAAGTTGCGTCGTCATCACTCACGATCTGCCCCAATTGCCCCCTCCCGTCGTTCCCGAATGCTTCAATCGGGAATCCAGAGCGTCTTGGGTTCGATGAGATCATAAACACAGTAATAGCATAAAACCATAAACAATGGATCCCGGCTCAGGTGCATACCGGAATGACGATTAGGGGTATGGATTTTTATAGTCCTACAACCTCCCCGCCGGCAATGCCGGCTCTTCTCGGCGATATGATCGCCACTTCTCGCGGCATCTCTCCGCCGCACTTCTCCGCCTTTAACCATCTTGCCGACTGCTTGCCAATTGCTAGCCGGCGGGTGCTTTTCCCGCCCGCCTTCGGCTTCTTGACAAAGTTGACAAAACGTGCCAAACTACACGAAATTTCAGTGAAAGGGGCGCAATAGATGCTTAAATTCAGTGGGTTTGATTTTGCAGGCTTTTATTACTTTTATTGCTATACACGCAATAAAAGCGATTCGTGCTGCATAAACTCACATACTGAAGGCATATAGAGACGCCGGACTGAAATAATAAGTCAACAGACAGTAAGAGGCCGCACGGGATCGCAACCCGGGGGCCTCTTTTCTATTTCAAAAAGGAGTGATGTCAATGATCGCGATATTGAAAGAAGGAACAACTATCCAGCAGAGGGACAGTCTTTGTGACTGGTTTAGGTCGATGGGACTGGAGGTCCACCTATCCGAGGGGCAGTATAAGACGATCATCGGTCTGATCGGTGACACGAGCAAAGTTGACATCAACCTTGTCGAAAGCCTCAATATGATCGAGTCGGTCAAAAGGATAACAGAACCCTACAAAAATGCGAACAGGAAATTCCACACCGATGACTCAGTAGTGGATATCAGTGGCATTAAGATCGGCGGGGGAAATTTTCAGATCATAGCCGGACCCTGCTCGGTCGAATCCCGCGAACAGATACTCTCGGTGGCGGAGTCCGTGAAGGCTTCAGGCGCATCGCTGCTCAGGGGGGGCGCATTCAAACCCCGTACCTCCCCCTACGACTTTCAGGGGCTTAAAGGAGACGGTCTGGATCTGCTCTTAGAGGCGCGCGAAAAAACCGGCCTTCCGATCGTCACGGAAATAATGAACGTAAGGGATATCGACCTCTTCGAGGATATAGACGTTATACAGGTAGGTGCCCGAAACATGCAGAACTTTGACCTGTTGAAAGAGTTGGGCAGAACGAAGAAGCCGATCCTCCTCAAGAGGGGGCTCGCCAACACTCTCAAGGAACTCCTCATGAGCGCTGAGTATGTAATGTCAGGAGGAAATGAAAACATAATACTCTGTGAACGTGGCATCAGGACATACGAGACCTTCACCAGAAATACGCTGGACCTGTCGGCAGTTCCGGCGCTTCACGAACTGACCCATCTGCCGGTGGTGGTAGATCCAAGCCACGCGACAGGGCTTTCAAGGCTTGTGGAGCCGATGGCTATGGCGGCAGCTGCTGCAGGGGCGGACGGGCTGATGATCGAAGTCCACAATGATCCGCAGCATGCGCTTTGCGACGGGGCTCAGTCTCTAACTCCCGGCCAGTTCGATTCACTTGTCAGAAAGGTGAGCAGGGTAAGGGAGGCGATCAGATCATGAAGATAGGCATAGTCGGACTGGGGCTTATAGGAGGCTCTCTTGCAAAGGCTTATAAAGAGAATTCAGACCATTTTATAATGGGCTTTGACAAGGACCCCTCAGTTGTAGACTTCGCACGCATATACGGTGCGGTGGACGAAGTGCTTGGTGAAGACAATATCGGTGAGTGCGATGCTCTGCTGATCGCGATAAACCCTAAGGATACCGTCGAGTTTCTCAACAGTCATGCCCAGATGATATCGAGGAAAACTCTGGTTATAGACTGCTGCGGGACAAAACGCACAGTGTGCGCTGAAGGGTCCAGGCTTGCGGAGAAGTACGGCTTCACATTTGTGGGGGGGCATCCGATGGCGGGGACCCATAAATCGGGTTTTTCAAACAGCAGCGGGGACATGTTCATCGGAGCTCCTATGGTACTTGTTCCGCCGGTGTTCGATGACATACAGCTTCTGGACAGGGTCAAGAAAGTGCTCGATCCTCTGGGTTTCGGTTTCCTGCATGTGATGACGGCAGAGAAGCATGACTCTGTCGTAGCATTCACATCGCAGCTTGCGCACGTAGTCTCAAACGCATACATCAAAAGCCCTACAGCAAGGGAACACAAGGGGGCATCGGCAGGAAGCTACAAAGACCTGACACGTGTAGCATGGCTCGATCCGGGCATGTGGGCAGATCTCTTCATCTGCAACAGGGACAACCTCCTGAGAGAACTGGACACTATCATCGCATCCCTTGGCCAATACAGGGATGCGCTTGAGGCTGAAGATTTCCCGGCCCTGCGGGAACTTCTCAGGGAAGGCAAAAAAGCCAAGGAGGAGGTGGACGGGCCATGAGGACTATCACAGCAGAGACAGAAAGCGAAAGGTACCCGATATACATAGGATCCGGGATATCTGCCGATACCGGGATACTTGCCGCTGAGAAGAGAAAACCCGGAAAAGCGGCCCTGATCACTGACCATAACGTAGACAGGCTTCATTCAAAACATATCAGGACCTCCCTTGAAAGGGCAGGTTTCGAGACCCAGACCCACGTGATCCCCGCGGGCGAACAATCAAAAAATACCTCCGAATATATTGGGATACTGCGTTTTCTCTCAGAAAAGAGGCTCTCAAGGTCCGACACGGTATTTGCCCTCGGCGGAGGCTTGGTCGGTGATATAGCAGGTTTTGCCGCGGCCACATACCTCAGGGGAACAGGTCTTGTCCATATACCGACGACACTCCTTGCAGCCGTCGACTCATCCGTGGGAGGCAAGACGGCGGTCAACCTTGAGATGGGCAAAAACCTTGCCGGGACATTTTATCAGCCTGACATGGTCATTTGCGATACTGACCTCCTGTCCACCTTGCCTGAGGATACTTTCAGGGAAGGGTGCGCGGAGATCATAAAGTATGGAGTGATCGCTGACAGACCTCTCTTTGAAATGCTCAGAAAACCTGTAAAAGAGCGGATAGAGGAAATCATTGCGCGTTGTCTTAACATAAAGTGCAGACTTGTCTTCGAGGACGAATTCGACACCGGCCCAAGGCAGCTGCTCAACTTCGGGCATACCTTCGGCCACGCGGTGGAAAAATGCAGCGGCTACGGGGTCTCTCACGGAAAAGCAGTCGCAATAGGAATGGTGATGGCGGCATGTGCGGCGGCGGAACTCGAGATCTGCGGTCCTGAATGTCCCGAACAGATAAGTGATATGGTAAGGGACCATGGTCTCCCCGACAGCACCGATATCAGCAAAGAGGCACTTCTAAACGTAGTGCTCTCTGACAAAAAGAGATCTGGGGAAGGGATAACATTCGTTTTTCCTGAAGAGATAGGGAGATGCAGACTGGAGAAGTTTCCCCTGGCTGATATAAAAAAGATCCTTGATGCCGCGTTCAAAGGGAGCGCAAAAGAATGAAAGTCACCCTCCTTCCATCATCTATAAGCGGTACTATACAGGCGATAGCTTCAAAGTCATTCGCCCACAGGCAGCTTATATGTTCTTCACTTGCTGACAGGGAGACAGAGATAGTATGCAGCAACCTTTCCGATGATATAAGGGCGACGATGGGCTGCCTTGTCTCTCTTGGTGCGTATGCTGATTATCTGGACGGATCGGTCATCGTCACGCCAATCGCATCGATCCCCCCTGAAGCACTCCTGGACTGCGGGGAGAGCGGTTCGACTTACAGGTTCCTTGTCCCTCTTGCAGCGGCGCTTGGTGTAAGAGCACGCTTCCTTCTGAGGGGAAGACTTCCCGAAAGGCCGATGTGGCCGATGTGGGAGAACCTGGAAGGACACGGCATGTCGATATCGGGGATGGGAAAGAGCGAGGTCACACTTTCCGGCAGGCTTTCAGGAGGATCATTCATCCTTCCGGGGGACGTAAGCTCACAGTTCATAAGCGGATTGCTGATGGCAATGCCGCTGATCAGGGGAGAGAAGAGAATAGAGATAAAGGATAAGGTCGAGTCGGCCGGCTACATAAATATGACGATAGATGTGCTTCGGTCCTTCGGGATAAAAGTCCGTAAAGAGGGAAATGCCATAACGATGTCTGAAGGAGAGAAATTTTCCTCGCCGGGCGTGACAGTCACCGAGGGGGACTGGTCAAACTCAGCCTTCTGGCTCTGCGGGGCCGCGGCTTCCGGGCAGGAGGTCACATGCAGAGGGCTTAACATGGACTCTTCACAGGGAGACGCGGCTATAGCGGGGATCCTCCGTGATATGGGAGCGGATGTCGAATGCAGCGGCAGTTCAGTCAGAGTGAAAGCTGCCGGACTGAAGGGCATAGAGATCGACGCCGGTGATATCCCGGACCTGGTGCCTGCGATAGCGCTTGCGGCATGTACCGCAGAGGGAGTTACGAGGATAACCAACGCCGGAAGGCTTCGCGTAAAGGAGAGCGACAGGCTGTTCACCGTAGCTGATACACTCAGGAAGCTCGGTGCCGATATAGAGGAAGGGGAGGATTCCCTCTCCGTCACGGGAGGAAGGCGACTTGCGGGAGGATCTGTTGATTCCCACGGGGATCATCGTATCGTGATGATGGCAGCAATTGCCTCTCTTCTGTCAGAGGACAGCATAACGATTGAGGGGGCCGGGGCGGTCAATAAATCATACCCTGGATTTTTTGAAGACTTCGCGTCTTTGGGCGCAGAGGTCAGAAAGGAGCAGCCATGAGCTCAGCCTTTGGAAAAAACATAAGGATCTCAATATTCGGACAGTCTCACTCTCCGGCGATAGGAACAGTGATAGACGGGCTTCCCTCCGGAAAGAGGATAGACCTTGAGAGGCTAGGAAAATTTATGGCCCGAAGGGCTCCGGGACAGAACGAATACTCTACTCCAAGGCGGGAAGCTGACGTTCCTGAGATACTTTCGGGAATAAAGAACGGCTTCCTGTGCGGTGCGCCCCTTGCCGCTGTCATCAGGAACACCGACACAGATCCGTCAGCCTATGCCGATACTACAGATAGACCAAGGCCCGGGCATGCGGACTTCACGGCCCGCATGAAACACAGGGAGGCGCACGACTTCTCCGGAGGGGGCCATTTTTCAGGCAGGCTGACTGCGTCTCTCTGTATCGCAGGGGGGATCATTATCCAGCTCCTCGGGCAGGAGGGGATAGATGTTGGTGCGCACATTTCCGAGATCGCGGGGGTCCTTGATGAGCCCTTTGACCCCGTATTGGTATCTGCCAGGGATCTGGAACGGGTCAGGAACGGCCCTTTCCCTGTCATGGACAGCGGAACGGGAGATCTGATGAAGGCTGCGATAATGACGGCAGGGCAGGCAGGAGACTCAGTCGGAGGCGTTGTGGAATGTGCTGTCCTGGGTCTTCCGGCGGGGGTCGGAGAACCGATGTTCGAAGGTCTTGAAAACATGATAGCCGCGGTCCTCTTCGCGGTTCCTGCGATCAAGGGAGTTGAGTTCGGGAGCGGATTCGCCGGAAGCAGGTCCACCGGAAGCAGGAACAACGACCCTTTCATCTGCGGTGGAGGCAAGATCACGACACGCACCAACAACCACGGAGGGATACTGGGAGGGATAAGCAGCGGTATGCCGATCGTTTTCCGGGCAGCGATAAAACCGACCCCCTCGATCAGCATGGAACAGGATACAGTGAGTTTCTCAAAAATGGAGAACGTGAGGCTGAGCACCAAGGGCAGGCACGACCCCTGCATAGTACCCAGGGCAGTCCCCTGCGTAGAGGCCGCAGCCGCAATAGCGGTCTACGATTCACTGCTCAGTTCGAAAATACATCTTTAGGGAGGGTAAAATATGGATCTGAAGGATCACAGGAAGAAGATAGATGAGATCGACGAAAAACTTACCGCGCTTTTTCTGGAGCGCATGGCTGTATCAGCTGATATTGCGGCATATAAGAAGGAAAGAGGGCTCCCGATAAGGGACCCTGAGAGGGAGCGGGAGAAGCTGGCATCGATCATGGATGAGGTGTCCCCGGAACTTCAGCCCTACATGAGAACACTCTACCTGACCCTGTTTGAACTTGGCCGCGCACACCAGCACAGGCTGTGTGCCACCAGGTCAGATCTGTCAGACAGGGTCGCGGCCGCTATAGCTGAAACGCCGAAGATCCTGCCGGACGCCCCTCTGGTAGCATGCCAGGGTGTGGAGGGAGCCTACTCTCAAATCGCCTGTGATAAGATGTTCCGTGCCCCTAACATCATGTACTTTTCGACCTTTGACGGTGTATTCTCAGCGATCGACCAGGGACTATGCCGCTATGGCATCCTTCCGCTGGAAAACAGCACAGCAGGGTCTGTGAACGCGATATACGACCTTATGATCAGGTATGATTTCAGCATCGTCAGGAGCACCCGCATTAAGGTGGACCACTGCCTTCTTGCCAACAAAGGCACAACAATGGCGGACATCAGGGAGATATTTTCACATGAGCAGGCCCTGGCCCAGTGCGCGGATTTCCTTAAAGCAATGAACGGGGTAAAAATTACCGCATGTGACAACACCGCCGCTGCTGCTAAGATGCTTTCCGAGTCGGGAAGAAAGGATGCTGCTGCACTCTCTTCATCATCCTGCGCCGAACTTTACGGCCTTGATACTTTGAAGAGCTCTGTCCAGGACCGTGGGGGCAACTATACAAGGTTTATCTGCATATCAAAAAAAATGGAGATCTATCCCGGTGCTGACAAAACGAGCGTAATGGCGGTCCTGCCGCATAAGCCCGGTTCTCTCTACCATGCCCTTTCCGGCCTTTACGCCCTTGGAGTGAACATAAACAAACTTGAGAGCAGACCTCTGCCAAACAGCGACTTCGAGTTCATGTTCTATTTCGACCTGTCGACATCCATATACTCCGATAACTTCATGCAGATGCTTGTGAGGTTCGAGGAGAGCAGCAAGATGCTCAAATACCTTGGGAGCTATACGGAGGTGGTTTAAAGTGAAGAGGTTCGGGCTTCTTGGAGAAAAACTGGGACACAGCTTCTCGCCCTCTATCCACTGGATGCTCGGCACATACTCATATGAGCTCTGTGAAGTCCCGCCCCGTTCCCTGGAAGATTTCATGAGGGACAACGACCTTGACGGATTCAACGTGACGATCCCTTACAAGCAGGAGATCATCAAATGGTGCAGTGAGCTTTCTGAGAGGGCGCGGGCGACAGGAAGCGTCAACACGATGATCAAAATGTCCGATGGGTCGTACCGCGGGGATAACACTGACTACGAAGGTTTCCTTTTGATGATGGTACCCATAAAGGATAAGATACGCGGGAAAAAGGCCCTCATCCTCGGTTCCGGAGGGGCATCAGGCAGCGTAAAGGCAGTCTTGCACGATCTTGGAGCAGACCCTCTTATAACGGTATCGCGCAAAGGGCCTGTGACTTACGCCCATCTTGAAAACCATAAAGACGCTTCTCTCATAGTAAACGCAACACCTGTTGGGATGTATCCCAAAAATGGGATATCACCTATAGATATTGAACGGTTCCCGGAGTGCGTTTTCGTTGCCGACCTGATATACAATCCCGCGAAGACGGCGCTTATGCTTCAGGCAGAGAGGCTTGGCATTCCGTTCCGAGGAGGTCTGCTCATGCTCACAGAACAGGCAAGGCGGGCTTCGGAACTCTTCACGGGGGATCATACACCTGAAACGGCCTCATACATGATAGCTGAGAAGATAGAGAGGGAGACAAAGAACATTGTCCTGATCGGAATGCCCGGCTGCGGCAAGACAGCCGTGGGCAGGTACATTTACGGCCTGACGAAGAGAAGATTCGTGGATATCGACGAAGAGATAGAGGCCGGGGAGGAAAAAAGCATCCCTGAAATATTTGCTGACTCCGGGGAGGAATATTTCAGGAAGACGGAAAGTGAGGTACTGGCGAAATTCTGCAGGGAGAGCGGGCTTGTGATAGCCGCAGGGGGCGGAGTCGTCACAACGCCTGAGAATAAAGATATAATAAGGCAGAACAGCACAGTAGTATTTATAAAAAGAAAACTTAAAGACCTTGCAATATCAGGCAGACCCGTTACAAAAGCCAAGGGCGTGGAACAGATATACAGCGAGCGTGTGGGTCTCTACGAGAGCTGGAGCGACATGTCTGTCGAGAACAAAGACATGCTCAAAACGGCTAAGAAGATACTGGAGGTGCTCAAACTATGAAGATCCTTGTGATAAACGGACCTAACCTTAACATGCTGGGGATAAGGGAACCTGAGATTTACGGTGATGAGACCCTTGAGGACCTGATGGAGTATGTGAGAGATTACTGCAAACCGAGGAATGTCGAAGTCGATTTTTTCCAGTCAAACCATGAAGGTGATATCATTGACACCATCCAGGCAGCCCTTGGCAGGTACGACGGGATAATAATAAACCCGGCCGCCTACACACACACCAGCATCGCCATCCCCGACGCGATCAGGTCTGTCAACCTGCCTGCCGTAGAAGTGCACCTTTCGGATATCAACAACAGGGAAGACTTCAGGAAAATCTCATTCACGGCCTCCGCCTGCATAGCCACCGTTGCCGGCAAGGGATTTGATTCCTACACTGACGCTGTAGAGATATTCCTGGCCTGGACAGCCGGCGCCTAGCCTGCTGATCGGTCTCCTATTGACATGTGCCGGTATTCTTTCCGGCTGTCCTTGCAAATACCTTCCTATCGCCCGCCTGCCCCTGAGACCCCGGCAAATAACATGCCGGGGTCGTAATTTTGTAATGTTTGATGTAGAATCAAATTTGGGATAAGGCTTTTTTTAATTCTAATGCCGATATTTAGATAGTTTATTAAGAAAAAGCCCTTCTGATTATCTTTTTATCGGTTATTTTAAAGGCCTGAGGAATCTAATGTGTCGCTGTCACCTGGATCAAGAAAGCTTGGTTTTTGCGGTCAAAAGTTGGAAGGGGCGTGTTTATTTATTTTTCAGAGAAGGGAGTAAAAATATGAACATTATCAAATGTAAAAGATATAACATTATTCTTATTATGACATTTGTTGTGCTTTCGTTTTTCCTTATGGTGCCGGTAAAGGCTGAATCTCTTAACAATCCGATACCCAACCCGTTTCTTTCTTCCGAACTGTACAGCATTACACATTTTGACTCATCACAGAGCGATTCAACTTTGTATAGACCACCACGTGGAACATATCATGTGGAACTGGCCGGCAAGCCTGTCTCATATGGGGGACCGGTCAATATCATAACACTCGCGTCGACCGATCCGGACTTCATGTGGGTGGTAGGGAGCGACCGTGTTGCCTATGTTGATAAAAAAAATGGCAAATGGACAGAGGTTGCGAGTTTCCAGGCCCTTGAAGATGCTTCAGGGGGAAGTCTTCCTGCAGTCCCGGGTGAAAGTTTCAAAGAGTTTGGCAAGTCCACAGCCGTTGGGATGGACGTTGAAGAGATGGACCTATACCTGGCTGACCTTTTTGGAACTGATTACGCAGATAGGTTCGGACATGGCTCCTATTCAGTCGTAGACAACGAAAATGTACTTTATACCCACTATGACGCCAATCTTTACGGCTTTGCCCTTACCGATCCCGATGACCCTTCAGCGGGGATCACGGTGCGCTATGAGATCGAAAATGTCATTGAAGAAATTCAGGGAGACGACTACCCTGTTGGTACGCGTCTTTTCGGTATTTCAATGACCTACGACGGACACCTTATAGTAGCTTTCTCCAACGGGATAGCGGTCATCGACAGAGATCTTGACCTGGCATCGAAGCATTTCTACAGGTTTGACGATGAAGATTACGTAAGCAATTCTGTGGCTGTAGACGATAAAGGCGGCATATATATCGCGAGTGCTACTACCGTCGCCCCTATCGAAGGTACAATGCGCAAACTGGTCTGGACAGGGACGGAGATCTCTGATGACCCTGATGACGGAGCCTGGGAATTCGAATATGAAGCTTCCTCTGAGTTGCCTCCAATAATAAAGTTTGGGTACGGGTCAGGTTCAACACCCACTCTTATGGGATTCGGGGACGACGAGGACAAGCTGGTCGTCATCACTGACGGGAGAAAGCAGATGAGGCTCCTTGCTTTCTGGCGCGACGAGATACCCGTAGGGGGTCAGCGCGTTGCCGGGGAGATACCTGTCACCTGCGGTTTCGATGAGCTGCCTGACTGGATACAGACCGAACAGTCAGTAGTGGTCTCGGGATACGGAGCCTTCGTGGTGAACAACATGCCGGAAACCGTGGATCCTGACCTGCCCGGAAAAAACAAGATACTTCAGGTCGCACTTATGGGGCCCGCCTACACTACATCTTACGGTGCTGAAAGATTTGAATGGGATCCGACAACGGACAAATGGTCATCCGTATGGACACGGTCTGACGTATCTTCCACAAGCATGGTCCCTGTCCATAGCCAGGCGGGAAAAATGGCCATGGTCAACGGCTATACCGATGAAAACGGCTGGGAAATCACGGGCATGGACTGGGATACGGGTGAAACTGTCCACCGGACAATATTCGGAGATGCCAACTTTGGAAACGGCGCTTACGCGATCCTTCAATATCTTAAAAATGGAGACCTGCTCTTCAACAGTTTCTGCGGCCCGATCCGCGTCAGTTATGATACCGGAGGAAGCGGAGGGTGTGCAGTCGGATCATTATCTTTTGCGATACTCTTCCTGATCCCCTTGGTTAATTTAAAACGCCGACCATGATCGTCGTCTTTTGAATATTCAGGCGAGATAATTAAAAAGGGGCTGCAATGGATCTTCAGATCCCGTACAGCCTCTTTTTTGTATGGAACCGGCATTTCGAATATACCGGTGATATCAGACGCGGTCTTTTTAAAGCAGCAGTAAGTTATACACTGACACCTAATATTTTCTTCCAGCTGACGATCGATGCTTCAAGAGCTATGATAGTTTATGTCCGCACTCTGAGCAGAACCGCAGTCCGGGTTCCGTCTTTGCGCCGCATTCCGGGCAGACAGTATCCTTCTTAACGGCGGACATGGATGCGCCGCAGTAAGTGCAGAATTTGGCGCTGCTTGGATTTTCACGGCCGCAGTCAGGACATTTTTTCTCTGCAAGTGAAGCACCGCAGTGTCCGCAGAATTTTCCGTTTCCCGCAGGTTTGCCGCAGGCCGGGCATTTTTTTGCTTTGCCCTCAAGTTTGTCCTTCCATACTGTGGCAGATCCGGCTGCCTCGTCGATATTTCTTCTCATTGCGTCCGACCTGGCTTTTGCGGCATATACCTCCTGCCGTGGGGCACATTCGGTGCATAAACGCTCATTTTCATTGAAACAGGAATCACAGACCCAGCTGCTGCACGAATCGCAGCGGTGAAAACGTTCTCTTGCCTCGTTCATTGCTTTTTCGAAAGCTGCCTGATGTTCTTTATGCCAGTCAGGCGACATGCCCTCGAATCTTTCGGACAACGCATTGATGCCTCTCTCCAGTGAAGAGCTGATATCTCCGGCGCCGCCCCCGATAAGTCCGCCCAGCATGCTGACGCCCTGTACCAGCCCTCGCAGGCCCCTGCCTTTCCGGTATGTAGTCGACTCTATGAATTCGCTTTTGTAGCCATCCCCGCACTTGTCACAATGAAAGACAAACTGAAAACCCGCATCTGTGGAATTATCTTCGTAATTGTCAGTAAAAGATCTCATCTTCCGGATCCCCTCATCTCATTATTATCGCTTGTTATTTCGCGGATAAATGCTCGCAAGTAAAGCTGAAGCATGCTGAAATCCTATTTGGAGATATCAGTTGGATTTTATCACTTTAATGTCATATCTGCCATATTTGATGTACGCTTTAAAGATGCATGTCGCAGCCTTTATGCTAATATGTTCAGGCATGGATCGCGGCTTAAGCCAAACGGAGGAAATTGATGAAAATGAACTGCATAAGAGTGAACATAAATGACAATGTCGTCACTGTGATAAGGGACGTCACGGCTGACGAGGCGCTTGTCGGGAAGGGTGTTTCTGCCGGCATCAAAACAACGTCCGGGCTGCAAATGGGCCATAAGGCTGCGGTCGAGGAGATACGCCCGGGCGAAAAGGTCATAAAGTACGGCGAAGTGATCGGGTATGCAAGTCAAATTATAAAACCCGGTGAGCACGTGCATGTCCATAATATCGTCAGCGGAAGAGGGAGAGGGGATCTGAAATGAAGTTCCTGGGATACATAAGGCCTGACGGCAGCGTAGGTGTACGGAACCATGTCCTTGTCCTCTCATCTGTTGTCTGTGCGAACCATATCTCGCAGAAGATCGCCGATGCCCTTCCCGGGACTGCGGTCTTCTGCCACAGCAGCGGGTGCGGACAGCTTGGTGCAGACAAGGAGCAGACCCAGAGGACTCTCGACGGAATTGCAATGAACCCCAATATTGCGGCAGTGCTTGTGGTAAGCTTGGGGTGCGAGGGGTCATCCGCCGAACGCATGGTGGAGAAGATGCAGGCATCCGGCCGCCCCGCCGCGCTTGTGAGGATACAGGAATGCGGCGGGACGACGGCCGCAGTTAACGCTGGAATAGATATAGTACGAAAGATGCATGAGAAATGCATGCGACAGGATAGAGAGGAGGCGGACATCAGCGATCTGTCAGTCTCCCTTGAGTGTGGCGGGTCCGACGCTACCTCCGGGATCAGCGCGAATCCCCTGGTCGGCTGGGTCTCAGACAGGCTGATAAGTCTCGGTGCCAGGGTCATATTGTCCGAGACTCCGGAAATGATAGGCGCTGAACATATACTCTCTGCCCGTGCCGCAACTCCCGAGGTCGGGAAAAGGGTGATAAAGATCGTAAAGGATGTGGAGGAGAGCGCGAACTCGATGCATGTTGATCTGAGGGGAACGCAGCCTACTCCCGGGAATATCGAGGGAGGACTTTCCACGATAGAAGAAAAATCAATGGGCTGCCTTGCAAAGGCCGGGACTTCCAAAGTCGCGGAGGTGGTACGCTATGGCGAGATCCCGTCGTCGAAGGGACTTGTGATAATGGATACTCCGGGTTTCGATGTCGAGTCCGTAACGGGGATGGTTGCCGGAGGTTCTCAGGTCGTCCTCTTCACCACAGGCAGGGGAACGCCGGTGGGATCTCCCCTTGCCCCCGTGATAAAGATAACCGGCAACCCAAACGTGGCTTCGTGGATGAAGGAGAACATTGATTTTGACGCAAGTCCGGTAACGCTGGGGGATGAATCCCTCGAAAGAGCGGGTGAAAGGCTCTTCCAAAAGCTGATCTCAGTAGTTGCAGGCGAACAGACCGCTTCAGAGATCCTCGGCCATTCCGAGACAGGCATAACACGTATAGGCCCGAGCCTGTAGATCAGACATCTGCGACCTCAAAAGGAGAAGCCTCCGTTTTGAGATCTTTTTTTAAATATAATGATGCTGTCTCCCCCCTGACGGAGAGAGGCAGCATCAAAGTGAAAGCTAAATTCACGCTGATAGATCCAAGGGTGATACTTTTCGGAGCTAAAGACATGATTTTTTAGATGGTCCTTCCTACCTCAAAGCCTTCCATTATAGCTTCTCCGCCCAGACCGACTTTTGCAGCGTCCCCGATGACGCGGACATCATAACCCTCTTTTTTAAGAGCATCTGCAAGGCCCAGTACAGGCTTAGCCCCTACTGCAAGCACTACTGTGTCGCAGGGGATAACTTCGTTTACGGCACCTGAGACCTTCACTCCTGCATCTGTTATCTCATCGACCGTGGTCTTTGTGCAGATCCTGACCTTGTTCCTATCAAGATCTTCAAGAAGATCCCAGCGAGGTACCACTATTTCATCTCCTGCTATCGCGTCCAGCATTTCGATGATGGTCACGCACTTCAAGTAATTAGCAAGCTGGTTTGCTGTTTCAGCTCCTACGCAGCCTCCGCCTACCACAACAACGCGGCTCCCGGTGTTGACTTTGCCTGAGAGTACATCATGTGCAGTTACGACGTTTGGCCTGTCTATCCCCGGTATGTTCGGGATGATGGGTATTGCTCCCGTGGCGGCGAAAATGACATCAGGCTTTTCCTTCTTCACAAGTTCCGGCGTGACTTCCGTCTCCATAAGGACAGGGACTCCAAGTTTCCTGAGTTCGTTCAGCTGCCAGTTGATATAGTTGATCATCTCACCCTTTCCGGGCGGCACCGCACCGATGCGGAACTGGCCGCCGGCCCAGCGGTTTTTCTCGAAAACCTTTACCCTGTGTCCGCGCGAGGCCGCTGTGATAGCAGCCTCAAGTCCGGCAGGACCTGAGCCTATGACCATTATATTTTTCGGTGCCTCTGTCTTTTCAAGAGAGACTTCACTTTCTCTGCCCAGGTTCGGGTTTAGGATGCACTGGATCGGAACGTTGTTAAGAAGGTTTTTAACGCATCCGTGATGGCATGCGATACAATTGCGGATCTCATCGAAACGGCCCCCTTTTGCCTTATTGGGTGTTTCGGGATCTGTAAGTGACTGACGGCCCATCGCAACTATATCTGCTTTCCCTGAGGCAATGATCGTTTCTGCAAGTCTTGGGTCATTTATCCTTCCTACAGAGATCACAGGCAGTTTGGTTATCTTTTTTACCTCTACGGCAGCAGTCGTATTCCAAGAATGACCGCGGTACTGCGACGGGATTATGTCGTCAAATGAGCGGTAAACGCCTGCTGATACATGGATATAGTCAATGCCTGCTTCTTCAAGATACGGAATTATTGTCATAGTGTCTCCGATATTCCTGCCGCCGGTAACATATTCATCCGCAGAGATGCGGTATCCGACAATGAACTCATTGGAGACCTTTGAGCGGATATCTTTGACTACCTCCACCGCGAAACGGATGCGGTTCTGGAGAGATCCCCCGTACTCATCGGTACGCTTGTTGGTATAGGAGGACATGAACTGGGAGATCAGATACCCGTGAGCTCCGTGTACTTCTATTCCGTCAAAGCCCGCTTCTTCAGCCCTTCGCGCACAGTCTCCGAATTCTGTTATGATTTTCTTAATTTCCTCGATACTCATCTCTTCCGGCATATCCGGGCTGAATGGGCATGGGATAGCCGAAGGTGCCTCAGGTACCTGACCGAGAACCATTTTGCTTGACTGTCTGCCTGCGTGGTATATCTGCGCGATCAAAACAGTATCATGCTTGTGGATCCTTTTCGTAAATTCCTTAAATCCCGGGATCTGCTCATCATTCCACAGTCCGGGCAGGTGTTTGAATCCCTTCCCGCGGGGCCTGACCGCAAAATCTTCCGTGATTATCATTCCGAAGCCGCCTTTTGCTTTTGCTTCGTGATATGCAGAAAACATTTCGGTACATGTTCCGTCCTCGTTGCAATAGTTCGTTACCATCGGAGATACCGCCAGTCGGTTTTTCATGGTCTTCCCCTTGATGGTGATAGGACTAAAGAGGTTTTTCAACATTTTTCATTCCTCCTGTTGTGTTTTGTCTTGGTAAAATGAGTTATCCGTCAATGATGAACGTCTAAAAAACAATGGTTATGGGTGGGTTTCTGGCAATGCTGTTGCAGAGGATCATAAAAAACTTATGAAATATAGCACTCTTATAATTATCTGATATATTGCATTATTTTATATCAGTATTTTGCACGTATAATTTGGGTGAGATAGGCCTATTCTAAAAAATCAGGTGATAAAAAATGGAGAGTTTCACGATAACCTTGGCGCAGGTCGCGCCTGTTGTACTGGATGTTGAAAAGAACATGAAAAGGGCATTGTCGCTGCTGGACGATTGCGGGAAACAAGGGAGTTCGATCCTTGTGCTTCCGGAGCTCTACCTTTCCGGTTATGAGATCAAAGAGGCAATATCGACCGAGGCGGGAGCGGAAAGGCTCGAAAGGAACGTCAACGCCGCACTTCCTCTTATTGCGGAAAAAACCAGAGATAGCAAGTGCGATATCCTCATAAGCTATCCGCTTTTCGAGCAGCCCGGCAAGAGGCCTTACATAGCCCTGGAATACTTTTCCGGGGGCAGAAGTCTTGGCCTGCACAGGAAGATAAACCTATGCAATTACGCCCAGTATACGGAGCACCTTACCTTCAGCGAAGGTGATGAGGTGACGGTCGCTGAAGCTCCCGCCTGTAAGGCAGGCATGTTTGTATGCGAGGACCTGTGGCACATGACGAACGCGATCTTCGCAGCAAAGCTGGGGGCCGAAGTTATCTTTTATCCCTCTGCAGCCACAGTTCTGGACCGGGCAGAAGGGGAACAATGCTTATCAAACTGGAAAAAACTGACACAGGGAACCGCATTTTCCCAGACAAGTTATGTTGTCTGCTGCAATCAGGCAGCCTCGCCTGCTTCGATCTACTTCGGAGGCTCCCACGTTGTGGATCCGAACGGCGACATTGTGGCGCAGTTTCCGCTTTTTGAAGAAGCTGTCATGGATGTGGAGATAGACATGGCGTTTCTTAAAAGTGTTAGAAAAATGAGACCTCTGTTGCGAAACGAGCGATTTGGGGTCTATAGGAAATATATTTAGAAAACGGGATATGTTTATAATATATCTTGATGTACTCCAGCTATGTTTTATGATAAATCTAAAAACAAGAGAGGTGTTCCATATGTTGGTTTTAAACGCTGAAGATATTAGAAAAGTTTTCACAATGGAAGATGCGATAAATTCAAATGAAGAGGCTTTTGTTATTCAAAGCAACGGAGGGACGGAAGTCCCCGTACGTATAAATTTCGAAGTTAAAAAAAATGGCATCACATCTTTTATGCCTGCCCTTATCAAGGACTTCCCTGCAGCAGGCATAAAGATCGTATCGACCTACCCAGATAACGCCCAAAAAAGGATGCCGGCCGTAACGGCAACGACACTGCTGACAGACCCTGAAACGGGGGTAGTCAACGCAATTCTTGACGGCACAGAACTTACGCGTATGCGAACAGGAGCAGTTTCAGGACTGGCGACAAAACTCCTTGCAAATAAAGACGCAGAAACTGCCGCCCTCTTCGGGACCGGAGGTCAGGCCATGTCACAGCTTGAAGCCTTATTGACAGTGAGAAAATTATCAGAAGTACGCATTTACGATTCCAATCCTGAATGGACGGCATCATTTATCGACAGAGCATCAGCTCTTGCTGAGAAGTTCAATACCAAGCTGGTCGGTGCGGTTTCTTCAGACGAGGCGATCGATTCCGCCGACATAATCACTACTGTTACTACAAGCTCTGATCCGGTATTTGACGGACGAAAGATCAAAAAGGGGACTCATATTAATGCTGTTGGAGTCTTTATGCCGCATAAGCGTGAGCTGGATGAGTATACAGTCACTCATGCCGACAAGATATTCATAGACAACACGGAAGCTATAATGTCCGAGGCAGGTGAGTTCCTTATACCTATCTCTGAAGGCAAGTTCAGCAAAGAATCAATAACCGGAGAGCTTGGAGATCTCATTCTTGGGAGAGTCGAAGGAAGGACAGACTCTCGGCAGATCACCATTATGAAAACGGTCGGCTTTGCAACTTTAGATATAGTAATAGCTTACAATGTTTACAAAAAAGCTGTTGCAGCGGGAATAGGGCGATATATATGATCCTGCGTTCAAACAGAGGGCTGTGGGGGTATTTTGATGCGTAACACAAAATCGATTTTCGCCGTCGACGCACACACAACGGGTACTCCAATAAGAGTCATCACATCCGGCATCCCTCCGCTTAAAGGGGATACCATGGAAGATAAAATGGAATATATGAGGACAAATTATGACTGGATAAGGACATGTGCAATGCACCAGCCGAGAGGATTTCTTTCCCTTGTTGGTGCCGTTTTGACAGAACCTTGTTCCAAAGATGCAGATTACGGCCTCTTTTACATTGATGCACTCACATATCAGCCTATGTGCGGCGCAGGTACCTTATCTGTGGCAAAGGTGCTTGTCGAGACAGGCATGGTAAAGCGGACAGAGCCTGAAACGGTGATAAAGCTTGAAACACCGAGTGGCATAGTAACTGTTTATGTTGAAATCAAAAACGGCGATGTTCAACGCATTTCGTTTGATAACGTTCCCGCTTTTCTCTATAGCAAGGATCTTGAAATAAAAGTTCCCGGAGCAGGAAATATTAGTGTGGATGTTGGGTTTGGGGGAAATTTCTTTACGATAGTAGACATCGATTCGATAAAGATGGACCTTACAAAGGACAAGATGGACGAGCTGCGTAAACTGAGTAAAATAATACTTGCTTCTGCGAATGAAAAAATAAAGGTGCAGCATCCTGCCAACAAATCAATAAATTACATGGATCAATTGCTGTTCGTTCAGAACAGACCAAACGAAAAGGGAGAGTATCTCTGTCAGTGCATTTTTGGAGACGCACAGGCGGACATATCTCCATGCGGGACGGGAACGTCCACCAGGCTGGCCCAACGTTACTTCAGGGGACTTATTGACATGAGCGGAACCTTCTATCAGAAAAGTATATATGGCGGCGTATTCAGGGCATCGGCTATAAAGGAGATCGATCTGAACGGTACAAGGGCGATCATTCCGAGGGTTTCGTGCAGTGACGTGCATATTACCGGGTTTAACCATCTTATCGTTGAAGATGACGATAAATTGAAAAATGGTTTTGTCAGCTGGTAGAAAGGAAGGTTTTTATGGAAAAGCTTCCGTCAAGCATATTCAATGATGTTATCGGGCCGGTAATGAGGGGCCCGTCCAGTTCTCATGTTGCTGGGGCGTCCCGGATCGCTGATATTGTGAGACAGTCCCTGAATAAGGATGTTAAAGAAGTGGTTGTTGATTTTGATGTGAACGGATCATTGGCCGAATCTCATGACGGACACGGGACAGACATGGGATTTGTGAGCGGCATTCTCGGTATGCCTGTTACGGACCCTGACGTTTCAAATTACGCAGCTCTCGCTCGTAATTCAGGAATAGAGATAGAATTCCGGATCCTGGATTATGGAGCGGTGCACCCCAACAATTACAGGATCTCCGCAAAAAGCGGGGACGGATACTCCCACGAATGGGAAGCGGTCTCAGTCGGCGGCGGCATGATCGAGATGCAAAAGTTCGACGGTTTTGGAATAAAAATGGCAGGAGATTTTTACGAAATTTTGATCACCGCGGACTGCTCTGAAAAAAGTGCTGAGAAGATCATGGAGATCATCAATTCTTATGCATATGGTCATGACTTTGCACTGATCGACACAAAGGATGATCGTGCCTTGTTTGAATTGAAATTTGCTGATAAACCTTCTATGGATCAGATCGAGCTGCTTAAAAAAGAAGATCTCATCATTGACATTATCTGTATTGAACCGATACTTCCCACTCACTCCCGTGCAGAATGCAAGGTCCCCTTTCTGACCTCCGATGAACTGATAGAACTGTCAAAGAGTGACCGCAGGGAACTTTGGGAATTTGCGCTGCTGTATGAAAGCCACAGAGGTAATACAAGCGAAGAAGAAGTCTTTCAGAAGATGTCGGACCTGGTAGCGATAATGGAGAACGCTGTTGAAGAGGGGCTTCGCGGTACTGAGTATAAGGACAGGATACTGGGTTACCAGTCGTACAAGATCGATGAGGGGGCAAGAAAGAAAAAGCTGGTCCCTTGTGATCTGCTCAATACGGTGATCAAATACATAACTGCTGTTATGGAAGTCAAAAGCTCCATGGGCGTCATCGTTGCTGCTCCGACAGCAGGATCATGCGGATGCCTTCCCGGGACGCTGATAGGTGTTGGCAGGTCAATTGGAGCCTCAAAGGATGAAATCACCAAAGGAATGCTGGCGGCAGGGCTGATAGGGATATTTATTGCTGAGTCAGCAACTTTTGCCGCAGAGGTGGCCGGCTGTCAGGTCGAGTGCGGTGCAGGCTCGGCTATGGCTGCGGCAGGAGTTGCCCAAATGGCGGGAGGAACAGTGGAAGAGTGCATAAATGCAGCTTCCATTGCGCTGCAGAATGTCACGGGCCTTGCGTGTGATCCGGTAGCCAATCGGGTCGAGGTCCCCTGCCTGGGAAAGAATATAATGGGAGGATCAAATGCCATATCCAGCGCGAACATGGCATTGGCGGGGTACGATAAGGTCATTCCGTTGGATCAGACCATAAAGGCGATGTACGACATCGGCCTGAAACTGCCTTTGGAACTTCGCTGCACATTCGGGGGTCTCGGCAAAACAGAAGCCTCCTTGCAGATCAGGAAAAAACTGGAAGACCAGAATAGCTGATAATGCAAAAATTAAGGATCATATAAAAAAAATTGGGTCGGCATCATATGCCTTCCCAACTTTATTTTTTATTGGATGATTCCATATTTCAGAAAACGGATTCTAAATATGGCGGAGAGGGTGGGATTTGAACCCACGTGACAGCTCAGCACCGCCAAGACGATTTCGAGTCGCCCGCCTTCGACCACTCGGCCACCCCTCCGGATAAAAACACAGTCTGTGTAAATTGATGTAAAAATGGCGGAGAGGAAGGGATTTGAACCCTTGGAACGGGGATAAGCCGTTCACTCACTTTCCAGGCGAGCGCCTTCGACCACTCAGCCACCTCTCCGCGTGCATCGTATCAATTGCCTGTGACAAACTGACGGAGCGCATTATAGCCTATTCCATAGTGAATGTCAAAATGGATCAGAGTGCTTCAGAACGCCTCATTTGGAAAAAAATGCGCAGCAATTCGGCGCACTCCTCCTTCAATATTCCTGACCTTACAATACACCTGTGGTACATTCTCGGATCTTCGACGATGTTGTAAAGGGAACCGACAGCTCCGGCCTTAGGATCCTTAGCTCCGTAGACCAGGGTCCCCAGCCTTGACTGTACCATCGCACCGGCGCACATGACACATGGTTCGAGTGTGACATAGAGGGTGCAGTCATCGAGCCGCCAATTGTTAAGTGCCTCTGATGCCTCTTCCATTGCAGCCAGCTCCGCATGTCCGAGCGGGGAGCCTTCAAGTGACCTTGAATTCGATCCGCGCCCGATGATCTTCCCGTCCCTCACCAACAAAGCACCGACAGGGATCTCGCCCTTCTGCATGGCTTTCTCCGCTTCTTTGAGGGCTTCCCTCATATAATGAATGTCATTCATCGTGACAGCTCCATTCTCTATGTGCTATACTTTCCTCTGTTCCCGGAACTGTGCCTGTAGCTCAGCTGGATAGAGTGTCAGCCTCCGGAGCTGAAGGTCTCGGGTTCGAATCCCGACAGGCACGCCATCTACAAGGATTATGCTATCATATAACAATGAAAAGCGAGTGTTTTTTGCAGGGTGTCCAGTCCTATGCGGCGAAAGCCCGTGAATCCCGTCAGGTCCGGAAGGAAGCAGCGGTAAGCGGTGTCTTTTGGGTGCCATGGGGTCACTGGGCCCCCTGCAGAAAGCACTCTTTTCGTAAGCTGGATGCTTAAAGACGGAGGATAAAACTATGGATAATCAACCTTCCGGGTACCTGCCAATGAAAGAAAGACCTGCGCCGGGGGATAAACTTATATTTATACCTGTATATGTTGCGCCGGTCGAGATACTGGAAAGAAGCCTCATGCGCGGTCCCAGGTATCTTTATCATGTCGTCATCATTGACGGCTATAACGGGAATACTGCTTTGTTCGGAGAAAAGACAATTATCCTTGACATGGACTTTATTCCTGAGGCAGATGAGCAGGAGCGTCTCGAACTCAGAATATCCCCTGCCCTTGCAAAGGAACTGGCAGAATGCGGGGCCGTACCTTCTGACTTTCAAAGCTGGAAAAGGGTCATAAGAAACAGGAACGTATCTGTAAACGAGCCGAAGATACAACTGGCATGGCGGATCTATGCGGTCAGAAACAAAGAGATCATCGATACTTTCACAGGCGAAACGATCCGGTCTGCGGGCCTGGCAGGCATGCTCTTTAACTAAAAAACATTTTTATGCGGTCTGACAGATGAAGCTGATCAAGGAGGGGTCCGACATGCATGACAATATCGATGGCCTTAGCCACGAGCTCAGAGAATATTCCTTATCTATCGGAGCAGGTAAGGTTGGGTTTGCCGACCTGCGCCCCTACGCGGAGGAGATCAGAAAAACTTACGGAAGAACATTGGATGATTACCCCTGTGCCGTTTCAATTGCTCTGAATATGCCTTCTTCAGTGATAAGGGAAATATCCCTTAAGGGACCGACAGATACTTATGCGCGGTATTACGAGGTTGCGAACATTGCCCTCGACATAATGACAATAAGGATAACGGACTGGCTTGAGTCAAGAGGTTTCAGAGCTTTTCCGATACCGGCAAGCAAGGCCGTAAAAGAGGGGATGCACGGCATTTTTAGCCATCGTGCCGCTGCGCATCTGGCAGGGCTTGGCTGGATAGGCAAGAGTTGCTGCCTTATCACACCGGACAGAGGACCTATGCAGCGCCTTGCAACAGTTATCTGCAATGCTCCGCTTAAGTGCGGAGTGCCGATGAGATCGAAGTGCGGGGACTGCACCTGCTGTCAGAGGGCATGTCCCGCCGGGGCTATCAGGGGTATAGCATGGAAGATGGATCAGGCAGTGGATGAAAGGGTAGACAGGAGAGCATGCAGGGAACTTCTGAAAAACAACTTTGAGACTTGTGGAAACAAAGTCTGTGGTCTTTGTCTCAGTGCCTGTCCATGGGGTAAGTGCTGACCTGACGAGGCAGTCTTTGTTAAGGAGCATGGGAAGACCGCTCAAAAAACATTTAAAAAGCTTTGGAAGCTTGCATAAATAAATGCCTCCATGATATACTTGGGAGCGGTGCAAAACACACAGGCGCGGATCGCAGAAATGTTGCCCAAAAGGGTTTTTTTGCGGGAGGAAGCGTCTGGAGGAAAAAACAGGAGGGATACACATGGGAGTAGTAAGCATGAAACAGCTGCTTGAGTGCGGTGTTCATTTCGGACATCAGACCAGGCGCTGGAACCCGAAGATGAAGCCATACATCTTCACGGAGCGCAACGGCATCTACATCATCGACCTGCAGAAGACAGTCAAGGGACTTGAGAGGGCATACGACTTTGTTCGCGAAGTCTCCAAGTCTGGCGGAAGCATCCTTTTCGTAGGGACAAAGCGCCAGGCGCAGGATCCTATCAGGGAAGAGGCACTGAAAGCAGGACAGTACTATATCAACCAGCGCTGGCTGGGAGGACTTCTCACAAACTTTGCGACCATACGCCGCAGGGTGACCCGCATGGTAGAGCTTCAGGAAATGGAAGACACCGGAAGGATCAACAAGTACCCCAAGAAGGAGATCATCCAGCTCCGTAAGGAAAAAGACAAACTCGAGAAATATCTTTCCGGTATCAAGGATATGAAGGATATTCCCGATGCCCTCTTTGTAATCGACCCGCGCCGTGAAACGATCGCGGTGCTTGAAGCCCACAAGCTTGGCATCCCCGTTATTTCTATCGTAGACACAAACTGCGATCCCGATGTCATTGACTATCCGATCCCCGGAAATGACGACGCTATCCGCGCGATAGAACTGGTAGTAGGACTTATGGCCAATGCCTTCATTGAAGGCCGTCAGGGGCAGGATTCAAGGGTCGAAAGAGTAAACGATGAAGAAGAGACAGCAGAGGAAAACGTTGTGCCTGTAATGCCCGAAGAGCTCGACCCCGTTGTCGATGAGATCGACAAGGTGGCGGTAAAGGCTATCGAAGAGCAGAAAGGTTGGAAGGAGGCTAACTGACAATGGCAGACATTACAGCAGGACTTGTATCTGAACTTCGCGGACGTACATCAGTCGGTATGATGGACTGTAAAAAGGCACTCGTTGAGTGCTGCGGCGATATAGATAAGGCAGTTGACTACCTTCGCGAGAAGGGGCTTGCCAAAGCGGCAAAAAAGGCTGACCGCAGTGCGGCTCAGGGTATGATCTTCAGCTACATTCACAGCAATGCCAAGCTTGGCGTGCTTGTCGAACTCAACTGTGAGACAGACTTTGTTGCCCGTACCGAAGAATTTCAGCACCTGGGCCACGAGATAGCAATGCAGATCGCAGCGGCAAATCCGGCATACATCGTGCCGGAAGATGTGCCTCAGTGCGTAGTTGAGCACGAGACCGAAGTCATCAAGGCTCAGGCCCGTGAAGAGGGCAAGCCCGAAAAAATGCTCGACAAGATTGCCGAAGGCCGCATCAATAAGTATTACGAAGAGAACTGTCTGATGGAACAAAAATATATTCGCGATCCGGACAGAAAGATCAAGGATCTGGTTATCGAAAATATAGCCAAAATCGGAGAAAACATTAAAGTAGGCCGTTTCTCCCGTTTCATCATCGAAGGCTAAGCAATTATAAAAGAGCGAGGGAGAACCCCTCGCTCTTTTTTTAAACTTTGACAGATAATTGGAATTAACACAAAAGATATCAAATATATTAGCAGTCATTTTTCATTTTACCGGACTTTATAGCATTGAACAGAAATATTATTAAAAATTTATATAAGGAGTGTGCCCTGATGGATCGTAAATATAACCGTGTTTTGCTTAAGCTCTCTGGAGAGATTCTTGCGGGAGACGCGCATTTTGGACTTGATTACGAGGCGATCAGGGGGATTTGCGAGGAAATAGTCGAGGTCGCGAGGGAGGGAGTCGCCATCTCCATGGTAGTGGGGGGCGGGAACATAATCCGCGGCTCGCAGACCGTAAGCGTCGAGAGGGCACAGGCCGATTATATGGGTATGCTTGGCACTGTCATAAACGCGCTCGCGCTTCAGGATGCGCTTGAGCGCCTTGGACAGCCGACCAGGGTACAGTCAGCCATAGAAATGAAGCAGGTAGCAGAGACAGTTATTCGCAGGAGAGCCATAAGGCACCTCGAAAAGGGAAGAATAGTCATATTCGCCGCAGGAACAGGTTCACCCTACTTTTCAACAGATACAACAGCTGCATTGAGGGCTTCGGAGATAGGAGCCGAATGTCTTATTAAGGCTACAAAAGTTGACGGGATATACGACAAGGACCCGGAAAAGTATCCAGATGCAAAGCGTCTTCCCAAACTCACATACATGGATGCTCTGAGGATGCAGCTCAAGGTAATGGATGCAGCGGCATTCTCGCTTTGCCAGGAAAACAGGATACCCATAATAGTATTCGACGTGAACAAAAAAGGCAATCTGCGTAAACTCCTTATTGAGGGACAGGAGATCGGATCTGTAGTAAGCGATCAGTCTTAGCGGGTATCTGATCCGGCGGCACCAAAGACTGAGCTGTCAAAAATGGTTGCTGCGCCCAATAAAATCACACATTTAAGAGAGATTTGGTATATACTATTGTGCAGGTCAGATGACCTCAGCCTGGCAAGTCTCGTGCCGAAGGTTTTTAAAACTGATCGAATGCCTGCATAAGCGGCATATTATTCTTATAAGGAGTGATCTGCGTGCCTCAAAATATGATCAAGGACCTAAAGACCCGCAGTGAAAAGACGCTTGAGTTTCTCAAGGGAACACTTCAGGGCATACGGACAGGAAGGGCACACCCCGCCCTTGTAGAAGACATAAGGGTCGACTACTTCGGTAATCCGACACCGATAAAAAACATGGGGACCGTGAGCGTTCCGGAAGCACGTCAGATCATGATCAACCCATGGGACAAGACAGCGATGAAAGCCATCGAAAAAGCCATACAGGCATCTCCTTTGGGTATAAACCCTCAGAACGACGGTGAGACGATACGCCTGAACCTGCCCGAACTTACTCAGGCCCGCCGAATAGAACTGACCAAGATAGTCAATAAATCGGCTGAAGAGGCAAGGATCGCTATCCGCAACGTCCGCAGGGATGTTATCGACTCACTTAAGAAGATGGAGAAGGAAAGCAAGATAACGGAAGACGACCTGAAGAAGTACCAGAAGGAAGCCCAGGATCAGACAGACGCATTTATTAAAAAGGTCGATGAAATGCTGGCCGAAAAAGAAAAAGAGATAATGGAAAAATAGAAAACCGCATATTGGCATATTTCAGGGAGGCATCGCTTAGGCGATGCCTCCCTGTGTTATATTATTCAAATGATGAGAGAGACGGAGTTCCTCAGGAAAGTCAGAGAGATCGGCGGAAAGGCCTATGTCGTCGGAGGCTGGGTGCGCGACAGGCTGATGGGGGCGTGTCCTCACGACAGGGACTATGTGATCTGCGGACTTGACGAAGGGACGTTTGCAGAAGCATTTCCCCGGGCAGTAAAGACCGGAAGTTCCTTCCCCGTATTTATTCTCACCATAGACGGAACCTCATGCGACGTCGCCCTTGCAAGGACTGAAAGAAAAGAAGGCAGCGGCTACAGGGGCTTTGCTGTGGAATACGGACCGGATGTGACCATAGAAGAGGACCTTTTCAGGCGTGATACCACAATAAACAGTATGGCATGGTCGCCGGAAGAGGATAAGCTGACAGACCCCTTCGGAGGGCAGGCTGACATTAAAGCCAGGTTGATAAGGGCAACTTCCTCACACTTCTGCGAAGACCCTGTAAGGGCGCTGAGGGCAGCCAGGCAGGCTGCCGAGTTTGATTTCACGATAGAGACACATACCCTTGAGAGGATGCGCCGCTGCAGGCACGAGCTTTCTAGGGAGCCGAGGGAGAGGATATTTGGTGAATTGAAGAGGGTGATGAATTCGGGAAAACCCTCGGTATTCTTTCTGATGCTTGCCAAAGCCGATATCATAGAGACGGTCATTCCTCCGCTTGAACATATATGGGAAAGTGGATCCCCGGATGGCGGCAAGGCATTCAAAAAAGCAATGTACATTTTGGACAAAACTGCAGGGGCAAGCGAAAGAGCTGAAATAAGGTTTGCCTCTCTTGCCAGGTCAGTCTCATCCTTCCTGCCGGAGAAGTCTGCCGTCTGCGTTTTGGAAGAGATCAACAGGACTGTAAGGCTGCCGGTCCTGTGGAGCAGATGCTCTGAATTCGCCGTAATGCATCTGCCCGATCCCTCAAAGGGAAAAGACCCCGCCGTTACCGTGGACACTCTTGCCGTTCTCCAAAATCACCCCATAGGAATAGACGGATGTGCCGCCATAACAAAAGCCGAGGGCACCATTGACTCTTATCCCTTCCTCGCGAACAGCGAGTTATATCTTGAAACGATGAAGAAGGCCCGTGCCGAACTCCCGTTGGCCATAGAGGGAAAGGCCAGGGCAGAATGGATAAGGGAACGGCAAATCGAGGCAGTCTCAAAGTTACTATTGTGAAACTGCGACAAATACGGTCGCGTGAAACTGTAGTGAAGCAATGGTGAAGCAGTTGTTGGGTCGGGGAATTTGCGGTGTTGCCACCGCGGAGAATTTGCAGCGTCTGCGCTGCGGAGAATTTGCTCGCTTCGCATCGCGGAGAATTTGTCTGACTCCGTCAGGCGGTGAATTCAAGATTTATGATTTAGGGGCCAATTCACCGCTGAATGGTTCATTCAACAAATTCTCCACGAGCGTTTTTCTCGTAAATTTACCGCGAGCGTATTTCTCGCAAATTCTCCGGGCTTGAAAAGTCACAGACCCTTGATAGCCCTGCCCAATATCGCAATTGGGGCAGATCGTGGATGATGACGACGCAACATGCAGCGGGCCCTCGCGAAGGCGTATACCAATACGTCGAAGCGAGGGTCCGCAAGTGTTGCTAAGTCAGCGCCGCGAGATGCCGCAATTGCTGCCCGCCTACAAAGATTGTAGGAATTCTTTCAACCGCCCCATCCCCTCGCGTATATTATCCATCGAGCAGGCATAGGAGAACCTCACAAAACCGGGGGCGTAGAAGGCTGCTCCGGGGACTGCGGCGACAAACTTCTCTTCGAGCAGCTTTTCACAGAACTTCATGTCGTCGGGGATAGGGCTCTCCCGTACATCGATAAAGATGTAGAAGGCGCCCTCGGGGTCCCTGACCTTAACATAGGGCATATCTCTGACCAGGCCGAGGATGACTCCGCGGCGCTCTTCGAAAGCCTCGCGCATCCTCTCAACGTCGGGATCTGCGTCCTTCACGGCTCCCCATGCTGCCCACTGGGCTATTGAGGATGCGTTTGACGTCAGGTGTGTCTGAAGTGTGTTCATCTTAGCTATCAGCGGTTTGGGGCCGAGCGCGTAGCCGATCCTCCAGCCTGTCATCGCATAGGCCTTGCTTGCGCCGTTGATCAGGATGACCTTGTCCCTGAGGTCGGGAGCAACGTTCAGTATATTGACGTGTTTTGCGGACGCGTAGACGAGCCTCTCATAAATTTCGTCGAAAATGATCCAGAGATCCTTTTCTCTTGCTATGTCAGCGATCATTTTCAGAGTCTCTTCGTTGTATATCGCCCCTGAAGGGTTTGAGGGGGAGTTGATTATCATACCCACCGTTTTGTTGCTGAGGACAGCTTCGACTGCTTCCTTTGTCGGGATCAGATCTGTCTTGAGGGTATCGACTATTACTTCCTTTCCTCCCGCAAGGTGTATCTGCTCAACATAACTTACCCAGGCAGGCGAGAAAAGAAGGACTTCGTCGCCCGGATCGACAAACATCTGGAGGGCCTGGTAGAGGAGCGGCTTTGCTCCCGGCGCGATAAGGACTTCATCCGGGGCGTATTCAAGTCCGAAACGCCTCTTGTAGTAGTTGCAGACCTCCTTGCGGAGTTCAAGTATTCCTGAGTTTAGAGTGTAATGCGATTCACCGCGTTCGATGGCTTCGATCGCTGCCTTTGATGCACATTCGGGAGAGTTGAAGTCAGGTTCACCGAGACTGAATGATATCATGGGTTTGCCTTCCGCTTTCATTGTTTTTGCCTTGGCGGAGATGCTTAAAGTAGCTGACGGCTGGATCTCAAGTATCCTTTTTGACATTTTCATGACATTTCCCCCTCTTTCATAGTCCTGCTTATTTGAGATTATACCTTAGGCTTTTTTTGAGTCAATGAAGCCTATTTTCGAATAGGCAAATATACATAATTTAGTCGTTTGAGGGCGGCAGGATATGGTGATACAATTGACACACCAGCAATTAGTTTATCCACATCAGTACGAATGGAGGAGTTGCTATGGAGGTACGTTTTCTTACGCGCAATGTGGAACTGCCGGCAGAGGTCAAAGAATATATGGAAAAGAAGGTCGGGAAGATCGAAAAATTCTTTGACAGGATCATTGACACGCAGGTTGCGTTGAACTTCAAGCGCGGGATGAATGTCGTCGAGATAACCTCCAATGTTAACGGGGTGGTAATGAGGGGCGAGGATTACGCGCCTGACCTCAGGAAAGCCTTTGACAAGGCGCTTAAGAACATCGAACGTCAGGTGAAGAGGCATAAGGGATATCTTACAGACAAGGCAAGGATGAAAGTCCAGGATTTCTCGTTTGATATAGATCCCGAACTTTTGCCTGCATATGCTGATAAGGAAGAGATGCCGCGCGAGATAGTAAAGACGAAGAAGTTCAACGTCGAAGTTATGACTCCTATTGAGGCGACAATGCAGATGGACCTTCTCGGACATAGTTTCTTCATTTTCAAAAACGATCAGTCCGGTGGAATAAATGTCGTCTACCGCAGGGAAGAAGGCGGATATGGCCTGTTGGAGCCCAAGTGATCTCCGGCTGACTGCAGCGCGGACCCTGTAGCAGAGTTCAAGGTTTTTGCAGCAGGGGCGATTAGTTGTAATATAGAGGGGCCGAAAGGCCCCTTTTTTTATAAACCGTAAATAGAGACAAAAGGTGATCATAGACATATGTCTGATAAAATCATTGATTCTTTAAATCCCAAACAAAAAGAAGCTGTTGTTTACTGTGACGGACATGAACTTGTCCTTGCCGGAGCGGGCAGCGGCAAGACCCGCGTCCTTACTTCAAAGATAGCTTATCTGATAGGCGCAAAGAAGGTCGCGCCATGGAGGATCCTTGCACTTACCTTTACGAACAAGGCCGCCAAGGAAATGAAGACAAGGGTCGAGAAACTCCTCGGGTCTGATCTCAGGGGCATGGAGGTGTCCACCTTTCATGCGTATGGACTCCGTTTTCTCCACAGATATCCGGACGCGCTTATGAAACTGGGCTATCCGAAAAGATTTGTTATCTTCGACAGGGGAGACACGAGGAACGTCATAAAGAAGATACTGACCCAGCTTGATATAGATCCCCGAATAATGGACGCAGGGGCGGCCATCGAACTTATCTCAAGGGTCAAGACTGAATCGAATCCAGTGACCATGGGACCGGCGATCCAGACCAGATGGCTTCCTTTGTATGAAAAGTATAGACAGCATTTGCTTTCGCAGGGAGCACTGGACTTTGACGACCTGATGACCCTGCCTCTCCATATCCTCGCCACTGACAAGGAGGTCCGCGAGCGGGAACGTTCCCGTCTGGACTGGATACTGGTCGACGAATACCAGGATGTGAACAGGCCCCAGTACCTCCTTTTGCGCTGTCTTGTCGATTCCGGAAGAAAGATAATGGTGGTCGGGGATCCGGACCAGTCCATATATGGGTGGCGGGGGGCCGACATGAGCATGATAATGAACTTTGCCAATGACTTCAGGGGAGCAAAGATCGTTGTCCTTGACCAGAACTACAGGTCCACAGCAAAGATACTGGAGGGCGCGAACGGCGTCATCAGGAAGAACTCGGATAGGCATCCCAAGGACCTGTGGACCGCAGCGCCGGTGGGAGAGTTAATAAACATATACAGGTCGCGTACAGACAGGGATGAATCCGAATGGATATCAAACCGCATTGAGAGGCTGAGAGACGAGGGCTACAGGTATTGTGAGATGGCAGTCCTTTACAGGATGAATGCGCTCAGCCGGGCAATAGAGCAGGAACTCCTTGAAAAGGGCATTCCGTACAGGGTCATAAGGGGGCTTGCATTCTATGAAAGGCTTGAAGTCAAGGATGTCCTTTCGATGCTTCGTCTCGCCGTCAACCCCAGAGACAGCATATCCCTCGCCCGGGTGGCTAACGTTCCGGTCCGCGGCGTTGGAAAGAAGAGCGTCGAATTGCTCTCTGAACAGCTTCAGAAGACTGCCGGCATCGATGCGGCTGCTGTCTGGAAGGAAATTGCAGAAACCGGAGGGGGCCTGAAGGGGAAATCGGGTAACGGGATCCGGGAACTGGCGAAGAATATGCTTCAGATCCTCGAACTCTCTTCCGATGTCCACGAGGCTGTAAGGACCGTGCTCTACTCCCAGGGCTACGAGGAGTACCTGAAGGCCAACCACGCTGAAGACTGGGAGGAGAGGGTGGAGAACGTTCTTGAAATACTCTCCCTGGTTCCCGAGGACGGCGATATTGTCCAGGTCCTCACAGAGATACCCCTCTTCACTGATCAGGACACAGGGGACGATATGGAGGACAGGGTCAACCTTCTCACGCTTCATGCAGCAAAGGGACTAGAGTTTCCTGTCGTATTCATAATGGGGATGGAAGAGGGCATCTTTCCCAGCGCACGTGCGGTCGAGGGGGAGAGCGACCTCTCAGAGGAGCGGAGGCTCTGTTACGTAGGCATGACCAGGGCAATGGAACGGCTCTTCATGAGCGGTTCCGCTTCGAGACTTCTCTTCGGAGGTGTGCAGAGAAACAGGACATCGAGGTTCATCGGTGAGATCCCGACGAGCTCAACTGAGATAAAAGACGATACGGCCGGAGGCGGTTATTTTGCTGACAGTAGGACTGACAGGAGACGTTGGCGCTGGTAAGAGTACCCTGGCCAGGGTGTGGGAAGAGATGGGGGCAACGGTCATCGATGCTGACAGGGTCGCGCGGGATATGTGGAAGGACCCTGATGTTCAGAGAAAGGCAGCTGAAAGATGGGGCAGCGATTTTTTTGACGGAGATCAGAAGTCTGTTAATGCAAAAATTGCTGCGAAAATATTTTCTGAAGAGGAAGAATATGAGTTTGTCTCAGATCTCCTGCACCCTGCGACTATCTCCGCGATCGAAAAGTTTGTAAAAGGTGCCGAAGGATGGATCGTTGTCGAGATCCCCTTGCTTTTCGAATGCGGGCGCCCCGAATGGATGGATCTTGTGGTATTTGTTTCGGCGTCGCCGGAAAAGCGCGCTGAACGCAACGCATCAAGGGGATGGGATGCCGGTGAGATAAAAAGGCGCGAGAGGAGGCTGATGCCAAGGGATGAAAAGATGGCGATGTCGGACTGGGTCCTCGAGAACATAGGTTCGAAGGAGGAATGGGAGGTCAAGGCCCGCGAACTGGGAAATATCTTTCTCGAAAGGGAGAGGTCCGCTAAATCATAATATCCTCGAAACTCCTGAGCACAGACCTCTTTTCAAGCGAGTAGAGCAGTGCCGCGCCTATAGCGGCGCCCGGCAGGCTGCTGACCAGAAATTAGAAGGCAAAGAAGGCAAAGCTTGCCGACGCTCCTGTTATCGGAGCCGCCACCATTGCGCTGACCCACGCGCCGATGATCCCCGTTCCGAAGGGTTCGGCCGCTGCCGAATACAGTTTATGCCTCCCATGCAGAAAACGGGCGGCGATACCGACAGCAAGAGCTCCGAACATACTGCCGGGGAAGGCGAAGAGGCTTCCCGTCCCCATCATATTTCTGATCAGGCTCGTAGTGAATGCTGCGCCCAGGGCCCAAAATGGGCCCAAAAGAATTCCTGCTATCACATTTATCGAGTGCTGGAATGGGAAGCACCTTACAGGTCCGGCAGGGATCGAGACAAAGGAGAGTGCGACTCCTGTGCCTGCAAGAATTCCCGCAGCCAGTGCCTTCTTGAAAAAAGTCTTATTGAATGCTTCGTTTTTGTTCATCCCAAACACCTCTTCAGTCAGTGATCATTATTCCGGGGATCCGTTCTCTCTTCTTTCATGCAGCCTATGTCTGACTGCGGTTTCCTCCGGCTATGATATTCTATCAAAGAATGAGCGGTGATGAGAATATTTTCAGCTGTGCTTTTACGGGTTAATGTATAATTGCCGGATAGTCATACTTCTTTTGGGAGTTGTTTTTATTGAAAACTATAGTTCTGCCTGACTTGATGATAGAGACAGAGTGCGGAACGGATATCACCATGATGGTGCTTGGCGGAAGAAGGCCGGCTGCAGAGTGGATGAGGTCCGTTGATTTCCACGGGAACCTTTGGGCGGTGGACAGCGGCGTGGATCCCTGTTTCGATGCGGGTATCCTGCCGGACAAGCTGGTCGGGGACGGAGACAGCGCATCCCCGGAGGCGTGGAAGTGGGCTGTCGACAACGGGGTTGATGTCTCGAAGTTCGAGAAAGACAAGGATCTTACAGACTTTCAGCTCGCACTTGATCTCCTCTCCCAAAAAGACAAGGCGTGCGAAAAGGCTCTCTTTGTAACAGGGGGATTTGCCGGAAGGTTTGACCACCTCTGGTCTACAGTCGTCTCTTTCCTAAACTGCTGCGGCAACATCAGGCCTCTTGGAATGGCCGATGAGAGAGAGGGCATGATCTTTCTGCACGGACCTGAAGGTTTGAAGATCAGTTTCAGCAGGACCCCCGGCGCGATATCCCTGATATCCTTCACCGGCGAAAGCAGGGGCGTATCGATCAAGGGGGTAAAATGGCCTCTTGAGGACGTCGTACTTAAATATGGAGAGCCGTACAGCGTAAGCAACAGGCTTGCTGACGGCAGAGAGGCCGAAGTCTCGGTAGGGTGCGGGACAGTAGGAGTATATTGGGTCTGGGAAGTATGAAGATATGGGCAATTTGCCGGTAAGTGCCTCTTGTCAGTCGTGATAAAATACATTTTGTGAGATTTCTGATCGATAGGGATGTGATCATTGGTGTTTTTGGGTGGCGGAAATATGACGGCGCGTCTGGCTGAACTTCTTCTAAGCCTGCCTGCGGTGCTTTGGGCTATAACTTTTCACGAATTTTGTCACGGCTATGCCGCTATGAAACTCGGGGATCCGACAGCTAAGATGGACGGCAGGCTAAGCCTGAACCCGCTCCATCACCTTGACCCCATAGGCGCGCTCTGCCTTCTGCTTTTCAGGTTCGGGTGGGCGAAGCCGGTCCCGATCAACCCCGGATATTTCAAGAACCCGAGAAGGGATATGGCTCTGGTGAGTTTGGCGGGCGCCGCGGGAAACATACTTACGGCTTTTGTATGCGCACAGCTTGTAAAGCTTTTTCCTGCGCTTTTCCAGACCTATGCCGCACAGCAGTTTATCCTGATAATGATCTACATGAACGTGGGACTTGCCGCCTTCAACCTTCTGCCCATCCCCCCGCTTGACGGGTCGCGCGTTCTTTACGTGATGCTTCCCTACAAATATATGCATATCTATTACACATTGGAAAGGTACGGGATGTTCGTCATTGTTGCGCTGATGATACTTGGAGTGATCCCTGTCCTGATGAATCCTTTGATGAGACTTATCCTCAATGTCATACTATAGGCGGTATCAAGTAAATGAATATCCTGCTTACAAATGATGACGGAGTATATTCGATCGGAATACAGACGCTGGCGAAGAGCCTGACAGAAGCGGGGCACAACGTTCTTCTTGTAGCTCCGGACAGGGAGAGGAGCGGCTGCGGCCATGCCATGACTATGGACAGGCCTGTGCACATAAGGAACGTGAACAGACTCTTCCTCTCTGCTGATTTCACAGCCAAGGCCTGCGACGGAACACCTACTGACTGCGTAATAATGGCCATAGACGCAATGGGATTTGAACCCGACATGGTCATATCAGGCATAAACCAGGGACCCAACCTGGGTGACGATCTCACCTACTCCGGTACCGTATGCGCTGCTATGGAGGGCGTGATCTTCGGCTATCCCTCTATAGCCGTATCGCTCGTCATGAGCTCTAAAGACAAGGAACTGCACAATGAAACGGCGGCTGAGATACTGATGGCGCTTCTTGACTGGACAAAAGAGTCTCCTGTCCCGGAGGGGATCTTGTACAACGTCAACGTTCCCAATATCCCTCTCTCGGAGATCAAGGGCGTTTTCGTGACAAGGAAAGGCATCCGACGCTACGTTGACAAGATAAGGACAGTAAAGACACCTTCCGGCGGGGAGGCCTACTGGATAGGCGGGAACATTGAGGACGACATGTCAGACGGCACCGACGTATGGGCGGTGGCTAACAATTATGTTTCTGTCACACCTGTGCACATGGAAATGACAAGTTTTGAAACGCAGAGAGATTGCAAGGAAGCCGGTCTGGAAGCTTATATAGAGACTAAAATCAACAATGATTCGATAACACATAAAAAATAAACGATAGTTTTTGTTGACATTTAGGTAATAAGTGATAAAATACCACACAGTTTTTAGAAAATATCCTGAAAAGGAGGCTGGAACTTTGCATTATACCGCTGTCGAACGAGCACGACGTACCCGACGAATCGACCTTATCACGCATAACAAATGCGATGACGGGGCCATGGATTCGATCGCTCGGCGACAGAGATAAAGTGCCATCGGCTGAAAGCACTTTTCGCAGGTAGTATCGAAGTTCCCGCACCCCAGAGCAGAGCCCGAAGAAAGATCATAACGATCAAGTAGGGGTCCGGCAGTTTTCCGAAAACAAACGAACCAAGTGGGCGCAAAGCGTCAACGAGGGTGGCACCGCGGGTAAAGTATACTCGTCCCTCTTCCTTAACCGGAAGAGGGACGAGTTTTTTTGTCTATTTGAGCGGACAGGTGCTCAAAAAATAAATTTGTAAAATATTTGGGAGGAATTCAAAATGATGACAGCAGAAAAAAAAGGCAAGGTAGTATTGGCGTACAGCGGAGGACTTGATACCTCAGTGGCGATACCCTGGCTCCACGATCAGGGCTATGACGTAGTGACCCTCACAATGAACGTTGGCCAGCAGGCTGACAATCTTGAGGAGATAAAGGCAAAGGCCTATGCCGCGGGAGCTGTGAAAGCCTATGTAGTCGACCTGCGTGAGGCCTTTATCGACACCTTCGTATGGCCGGCCCTTAAGGCAAACGCGGTATACCAGGGAGTCTATCCCCTCAACTCCGCGCTTTCGCGCCCGATGATAGCTCAGGCACTTATCTGGTGTGCCGAGAAAGAGGGAGCCGTCGCAGTGGCTCACGGCTGCACAGGAAAAGGCCAGGACCAGGTCCGTATAGAAGTCTGCTGCAACGCGCTCAATCCTGATATCGAAGTCCTTGCCCCCGTTCGTGACTGGGGTTTCACACGTGAGGAAGAGATGGACTATGCCGAAGCGCACAACGTACCCGTACCGACGACCCGTCAGAGCCCCTACAGCCTCGATGACAACCTCTGGGGCCGTTCGATCGAGTGCGGCATTCTCGAAGATCCCTGGAACGAACCTCCCAAGGATGCATACGCTCTAACGGCAGATCCCAAGGAAGCTCCCGACGAAGAGGTAACAGTGGAGATAACCTTCGAAGCCGGAGTCCCGGTAGCAATAAACGGTCAGAAGATGGGAAGCATAGAATTGATAGACATCATGAACAAGACCGCCGGAAAAGCCGGGTTTGGAAGGATCGACATGGTCGAAGACAGGCTCGTCGGATTCAAGAGCCGCGAAGTTTACGAGTGCCCCGGGGCCCTGGCACTGATGGAAGCCCACAAGAAGCTCGAGACTATCACCCTCTCAAAGGACACCCTCAAGACCAAAAAAGAACTTGAGGTGAGGTTCGCGGAGATGGCATACGAAGGCTACTGGTTCTCCCCCCTGATGGAAGCCGTCCAGGCATTCATGGACAGCACTCAGAAGGCCGTCAACGGGACAGTGAGGATGAAGTTCTACAAGGGCAACGGCATTGTCAACGGAATGAAGTCCGAGAGCTCCGTCTACAATAAAGCCCTTGCCACATATTCGTCCGGCGACATATTTGACCAGTCAGCCTCTGTAGGATTCATCAAGATCTGGGGAATGCCGATAAAGACATGGAGACAGACGCACAAGGAGAAGAACGTCAACCCCATCGATGCGTTTATTACTGCCAAAGGTAAAGACGCCTTCTAGTAATTGGGATCTATAGCAGCGCTAACTTAGCAAAGCTTGCGGAGCCTTCCTTCGACGTATGTCCAATACGCCTTCGGAAGGCTCCGCTGCGCGTTGCGTCGTTATCACTTGCTCTAGATCCCAATTACTGCAATTGGGGCATCTCGTGGCGCTAACTTAGCAAAGCTGGCGGCGAGGTCGTCCGCCGGAGAATTTGCTGAATGGACCATTCAGTGGTGAATTGGCCCTTAGATCATAAATCTTGAATTCTCCGCCTGACGAAGTCAGGCAAATTCTCCGCGATGCGAAGCGAGCAAATTCACCGCAGAGTAGACACTGCAATTTCACCGCCGGTGCCCTTGCCGGCTGCTTTTACAACCGCTCAGCAATTACTCAGCGCGGTATGTCCCCGCCGCACCTACTGTCTCAGCGCCTCCATCGCAAGTCGTATGTGTTCCTGCATCAATTTCACACATTTGGCTTCGTCATGCTCCTTCAGGGCTTCCATGAGCCTGATGTGCTCTTCGAGGCTTGGATTGTCTGCGAAGTTGAAGAATGATTCGAAGAATATCGTCTGGACATAGGTCCTTGAGAGGATGTTCTTTACATATCCGGCCAGCGTGCTGTTGCCGGAAGACTCGGCAATGATCAGGTGGAATGCATCATTAACGTTCATGTACAGCTCAAGGTCTTTTTTCTCAAAGGCTTTTCTTTCGTTGTCTATCTGTTCCTGGAGCATACAAATCTGAAGGGGGGTGATGAGGCGTGCTGCCTTTCTGATGGCCATTACCTCAAGGTTGCCCCTGACTTCGTAGGTGTCTATTATCTCCTGTTTTGTAGGGGACGCCAGGCAAGCGCCCCATCCCGGGACGATCTGGACAAGCCCCTCGTTCTCCAGCCTTCGCAGCGCTTCCCTGACGGGCGTCCTGCTGACGTTATAATCCTTGGCTATCGATATCTCGGGAAGCCTCTGTCCGCTTCTCAGAGTCTTGTCAAAAATGCCCCTGCGGATGCCTTCGTACACATGATCCGCCGATGTTTTTCCGGGAGTGTTGCTTCTCGCCATCTGATCATCCCCACTTGATTTCCGTATGGTAACAAATATATACAGTTGTACCTTATTGTGCAAGCAAAATACTTGACATAAAAAAGAGTATCATATATAAAGAATTAAAGCATGTATGCATTGTATACCATAACAGGAAAATTTCATATATTAGAGGAGTGGTCTCTGTGCTGGATCTCAATAAACTCTGTAATATGAAGGGTAAGACCGCAGTCGTCACAGGTGCTGCATCAGGTATAGGCGCCGGCATCTCAAAGTTTTTTGCGGATGCGGGCATAACCGTGGTGATGGCTGACATCAACGAAGAGCTTGCAAAATGTGTCCAAAGTGAAATAGCCTCTGCCGGCAACAATGCCGTTTTCATAAAATGCGACGTCACAAAAGAATCCGACTGCAAAACTCTGGTTGACGCCGTTGTTGAGAAATTCGGAAGGATCGACATACTTGTCAACTGCGCGGGTGTTGCCCGCCGCCACACAGTGGAAACACTTTCCGAGGCGGACTGGGACCTCGCGCTGAATGTTACTCTCAAGAGTGTATTCCTGATGAGCAAACATGTCGTACCCTACATGAAAAAAGCCGGCGGAGGAAAGATCGTAAATATCGGTTCGGGATGGGCCCTCAAAGGCGGAGACCACGCCGTCTCCTACTGCGCTGCGAAGGGCGGAGTCTGGAACATGACAAGGGCAATGGCTATCGACCATGGTCCCGACAATATTAATGTAAACTGCGTCTGCCCGGGGGATATAGATACGCCGATGCTGAAGAGCGAGTGCGAGCAGCTTGGCGGGGTGTATGACGAAAAGTATAAGGAAGATTGCGCGCAGCGGCCTATGGCCAGGCTGGGCGCACCCTTGGACGTGGCGATGTGTGTTTTCTTCCTTTGCAGCGATATGGCACCATGGGTGACTGGCTCCAGCTTAGTCGTCGATGGCGGGGGCATAGCTTAAAACGGCGATTATACGCGCCATCTACTTTGTGACCGGCCGGCGTTCGATCCTCGACGTATCAGATATACGCCTCCGGTGCGAACGCCGACCAATCACTTCGTATCTGGCACGTCTAATCGCCGTTTTGGTTAAACGGCGAATATATGGGGCATCTACTTCGTGGCAGGCTGGCGTTCGATCCTCGACGTATCAGATATACGCCTCCGGTATGGGCGCCAACCAGCCACATCGCATCTGCCCCATCTAATCGCCGTTTTACCGGCGGGGTTGGGGAAACATAAAAAATATTAAAAATTGGGAAGATTTTTTAAATATTTTTGATTTGGGGGGTAATTTTTATGGGGAAGAGGGTTTACCCGTATATTCCGAACTCTTTGCCTGAGGTACAGGAGGAGATGCTGAAGTTTATCGGGGTCGGAGCGATCGAGGATCTTATCGCGGATATTCCGGAAGAGGTCCGGATGAAGGAGCCGATGGAGCTTCCTGAGCCTTACGGTGACGAAGCTGGTCTTTACAGGCATGTGAGCGGGATCATGAACAAAAACAAGACGGCGGAAGAGCTTCGCTGTTTCCTTGGAGCAGGCTGCTACAACCGTTATGTGCCGGCAGTCGTCGATGAGGTCATCAACAGGTCCGAGTTCCTGACGGCTTATGCCGGTGAGCCTTATGAGGATCACGGCCGTTTCCACGCACTCTTTGAATATCAGTCAATGATGGCTGAGCTGCTTGATTTTGACGTCTGCAACGTCCCGAACTACGACGGAAGCCAGGCATGTGGCACAGCACTCAGGATGGCAACAAGGATAACTAAGAGAAAAGAGGTACTCATCCCGAGGAACCTCAACCCAGATGTGCTTAAGGTAGTCGAGACTTATCTGCAGCCGGATGTGAAGATCTCCTATGTTGACTACAACGCGAAAACAGGACGCATCTGCCTCGACAGCCTGAAGGCGAAGCTTACGGACAAGGCAGCGGCAGTACTCATCATGAACCCCAATTTCTTTGGGATCATAGAGGAAAAGGCCCAGGAGATCGCTGATATGGCGCATAAGGCGGGAGCAATGATGATCGCATATGTGGAGCCCTCCACACTCGGTGTGCTCACACCTCCGAGCCGCTACGGGGCAGACATAGCCTGCGGTGATATCCAGCCTCTCGGCATCCACATGAACTACGGGGGCGGAGTCGCAGGTTTTGTCGCAACGAACGAAAAACCCGAGATCATAGAGGAATATCCCTCGAGGCTCTTTGGGATAGCACCCACGAGCGAAGGCGAGTGGGGTTTCGGCGATGTCCTTTGGGAGCGTACCTCCTTTGCAAACAGGGACAGCGCCAAGGAATTTGTCGGCACACACTCAGCCCTCTGGGGCATAGCAGCCGGCGTCTATCTTGCTTCTATGGGCCCTCAGGGCATGAAAGAGCTGGGGGAGGCCGTATTGCAGCGCCAGATATGCCTGAAAAAAGTTCTTGGAAAGGTCAGGGGTATAAAACTCGACCGCTTCTCGGGAACACCCTTCCAGGAGGTAGTCGTTGATTTCAGCGGCACCGGCAGGAAAGTTTGCGAGATAAACGAAAAACTTCTTGAAAAGGGCATCCTTGGCGGTTATGACCTCGGCAGGTCCTTCCCGGAACTTGAAGGATGCGCTCTTCTCTGCGTTACGGAGCAGACTTCGATGGAAGACATCAGGGCCGTCGCGGATGCGCTGAACGGGATACTGGAATAAGGAGGGACCACTGATGGACAGCTTGACCAGAATGAAAAGATTCCGCCAGGCAAGGTGGAACGAACCGATAATATACGAACTCAGCGAACCCGGACAGCGTGCAGTTCTTGTTCCGGGGCCGTGCTGCGACTGCGTTTCAAAAGAAGATGTCCTTGGGACGCTTCCCAAAGGAATGGTAAGGGAGGATATGGCAAATCTTCCCGAGATCGCCCAGCTTCAGCTTGTTAGGCACTATAACCACCTATCGCAGGGGAATATCGGAGTTGACGGAAACATCGACATAGGCCAGGGAACGTGCACGATGAAGTACAGCCCCAAGGTACACGAACGTCTTGCCGGATCACCCAAGATGCTGCACATGCATCCGCTTCAGCCTGCAAAGACAGCTCAGGGCATACTTGAGATCATGTACAAAACGGGAGAGCTTTTTAAGTCGATCTCCGGACTTGACGTATTCAGTGTCCAGCCCGGCGGCGGGTCCCACGGAGTGCTGGCTCTTGCTTCGGTCGTTAGGGCATACTGGCGTGACAGGGGTGAAGAGGCGAAACGCGATGAAGTGATAACTACCCTCTTTTCACACCCGGCAGACGCAGCTGTACCGATAGTCAAGGGATACAAGGTGACTATCATACAGCCCGATTCTAATGGATATCCCGATATCGAGGCCTTCAAAGCAGCCCTTTCGGACAGGACGGCCGCTATCTTCTTCACCAACCCCGAAGACACCGGCATTTTCAACGTCAGGATAAAAGAGTTCACAAGACTTGCCCATGAAAAGGGAGTCCTCTGCTGTTATGACCAGGCCAACGCGAACGGTCTGCTGGGGATCACAAGGACTGCGGAAGCAGACTTTGACATGTCGTTCTTCAATCTCCACAAGACCTTCTCGGCCCCCCACGGATGCGGCGGCCCTGCGACCGGGATGGTGGCGGCCAGGAAAGAGCTCCGTCCCTACATGCCCGTCCCGCTTGTTGAGTACTCTCCTGAAAAGGGATACTACCTCGACTTCGATCTGCCCAAATCATGCGGGAAGATAAAATCCTTCTGGGGCGTCATTCCTGTCGTGCTGAAGGCCTATTCGTGGATAATGACCCTTGGTGCCAAAGGCCTTGAGGAAGTCTCACGGGTCGCGATCCTGAACAACAACTACTGCATGAAGAAGATCCTTGCCATAAAGGGGGCTTCGATGAGCTTCCCGAACCATCCCTCCCGCATAGAGCAGGTCCGTTACAGCTGGGAGAAACTCAAGGAGGATACGGGTTTCGGGACCGCGGACGTACAGCGCTGCATAGCGGATTTCGGGACCCACTACTGGTCCAGCCATGAGCCGTTCGTCATCCCGGAACCCTTCACGATCGAGCCAAGCGAATCCTATTCCAAAAAGGACATCGACGACTACTGCGCAGTCCTTGAAGAGATATCCAGGATGTGTTACGAGGAACCCGAAGCGGTCAGACACGCGCCGTCAGACAGCACGGTACACCACATTGACCACGACTACTTCGACGATCCGGCGAAATATTCAATAACCTGGCGCTCTTACAACAGGAAGTTCAAGGGTTACTTCGAGCCCAAGTAAGATGAAGATCGGCTTCCTCATCAACCCTGTTGCAGGAATGGGAGGAAAAGTTGCTCTCAAAGGCATCGACGGAGAAGATATTCTCCGTCGGGCCATTGAGCTTGGTGCGGTCCCGGAGGCTGAAAAGCGTGCTTGGTCCGCTCTTGCCATATTCAGGGAAGCCGCTTCAGATCATCATTTATATGCTCCTGCGGGCGAGATGGGGGGAAAGATTCTCTCTGAAAACGGTTTAAAACCTGAGATAGTATTTGATCCCATACAAAAAACGACCGCTGATGATACTAAAAGAGCAGTATCCCTCATGCTTGAAGCAGGGGCCGAAGTAATAGTTTTTGCAGGCGGTGACGGAACTGCACGTGACATATGCTCTGTGGTCGGAGAGACCGTTCCGGTGATAGGCATACCTGCAGGAGTGAAGATACATTCGGCCGTCTACGCCAAAAGGCCGAAGGATGCCGGCATGATGGTAAAGAATATTCTTCAGGGCAAGGTCAACAGATTCGTTCTTGCGGAGGTAATGGACCTTGATGAGGATGCTTTCCGAAACAACATAGTCAGAGCACAGCTTTATGGATATATGAAAGTCCCGGATGACAGGGAGTTCATGCAGGACAGGAAATCAGGAAGCCTGTCCTCTGATGATTCGGAAAGGCTTGATATCGCAGCCTATGTGATCAAAAACATGCGCGAAGATGAAATATATCTGATAGGGTCGGGAAGCACTACATACTCGATAAAAGAGAACCTTAACGCAGAGGGCACGCTGCTTGGAGTGGATGCTGCAGTAAACAGGGCAATTGCAGGAAAAGACATGACAGAGAAGGAGATCAGAGGCGCACTTTCAGGTTTTGAAAAAGAAAAACGCCATCTTGTAATAACAGTCATCGGGGGACAGGGCCATATATTCGGAAGGGGCAACCAGCAGCTCAGCCCTGACGTAATAAGGATGATCCCAAGAGAAAACATAATGGTCATCGCCAACGCTTCAAAGATGTCTGCCCTTTTCGGAAAGTCCCTTATAGCAGATACGGGAGATCCCGTACTGGACGAGGAACTGAAGGGCTACTTCCCTGTAATTACAGGCTTCGGCAAAAAGATTATGGCAAGAGTGGAATAAGATCCGATTTCTCAAGATATATGAAGTTAAATATAATGTAAAAGGGGGTCGTTTGATGGGAAAGTACTATGAACTGAAAGGCAAGAGGGTAATGGTGACAGGCGCCGCGAGCGGGATCGGCCTGGCCACGGCACAAAGGTTCGCCGCTGAAGGCGCGAAGGTCTTTATTATTGACTGCAACAGGGATGCTCTTGCAAAAGCGATGGGAGACAACCCTTTATTTGCGGGTTCCGGCGTATGCGATGTTAGCAGGGAAGAGGATGTCCTCTCAGTTTTTAATAAGATGGACAGCGAGCTTGGCGGCATCGATGTCCTTGTATCCAATGCCGGCATAAGCATCAGGAAAGATTTCGTTGACATCTCCTATGAACAGTGGCAGAAGGTCATCAACATCAACCTGAACGGCATGTTCCTCTGTTCGCGTGAAGCGGCCAGAAGGATGAAGGCGCAGAAGAGCGGGGTCATCCTTATGACCGCCTCTACCAACGGGACGGAGGGGCACCGCTGGTACACGGACTACAACGCCTCCAAGGCCGGGGTCATCCTGCTCACAAAGAGCATGGCTCTCGAGCTTGCCCCCGACGTGAGGGTCAACTGCGTCTGCCCCGGATATGTCCTGACTCCGATGCAGAGGGCCGAGTATACAGCCGAGATGCTCGCAAAGGTGAACGAGGACATCCCGATGAAGCGTCATGCGGAACCGGAAGAGATAGGAGCTCTCTATGCATTCCTTGCTTCCGACGACGCGAAATACATAACCGGCGCTGATATCAGGATCGATGGGGGAGAGACGGCCGGACTTTATTGATGATCACCGCCCCAGGCACGGTTCTTCAAAACATTCAAGAAAGAGGATGATGCCTCAGAGATAGAAAAAAACATATCTTTCTGCTGCAAGTCCGTATTGTGCAATTCTTGTGTAGTATACAGTGTATTCTGATATTTCTTTATTCATTAAAAAGGAGGCAAATTAAAATGAAAGCTTTGATAAAATTAACGCCGATAGCCGTAATAGCCGGACTGATGCTTTCCGGGATGGATATCCTGCTTGCCGCTCCCCTCTCCTTCATGTACGCAGTGATCGTTGCGATGGCAGTTGACCGCTACAAGTTCAACGAACTTCTTGACGCTGCTCTGGACAACCTGAAACACTTCCTTATTGTCTTCCTGATACTCCAGGCTGCCTATGCCGTAGCGGAATGCTTTATGGGTACGGGAGTAGCTGCTTCTGTCATCAACATGTCGCTGGCAGCGGGACTCAGCGCGAAGACGATCGCTGTTGTTGCGCTTCTCCTTACAGCAGTCCTTTCAACCGCTACAGGTACGTCATGGGGAACATTCGCAGCATGCGCTCCGATCTTCCTCTGGCTTAACCATATAGTCGGGGGCAACATTGCGCTTACCATAGGAGCAATTGCCGGCGGTTCATGTTTTGGCGACAATATCGGCCTTATCTCGGACACAACGATAGTCAGTTCGGGTATACAGGAAGTTGAGATCATCAAGAGGGTGCGTCACCAGGGTGTATGGTCCCTGCTCTGCCTTACTGTCGGAGCCGTCGTCTTTTATGCAGTCAGCTCATTTATGGGACTTCCGAACACAACTGCCCAGGCAGCTGACGCAATAGCACAGATACCGTCAGAAGTCTGGACCGTGCTTGAAGAAGAGCGTCCGTCGGCCGTAACATTGCTCAAACTTGTCCAGAGCGGAGTTCCCACTTATATGGTAATACCGCTCATAATAGTCATAGGCACGGCTGTAAAGGGCTACAGCACACTTACCTGTCTTGGCTCGGGGATCATCTCCTGCCTTATCTTCGGACTTGCGGCAGGAACAGTTACCAGTGTTACTGAATTCCTTGACCTTGTCTATACAGGTTTCTCAGATGCGGGAAGCTGGTCGATAGCGATGATGCTTTGGGTCGGAGCTTTTGGCGGCGTTATGAGAAAGATGGATGCGTTCGATCCGATCGCGGTCGTTGTCCTAAAAATGGTCCGCAAGGTGAGACACCTTATGTTCTCCAACGCCGTGATATGTCTTATCGGAAATGCCGCGCTTGCAGACGAGATGGCGCAGATAGTCACTATCGGCCCCATCATCAAGAACATGACAGAATCAAGCGTAGAGGGAAGCAAAGAGGACATGTACACGCTTGCACTGAGAAATGCTACATATTCGGATGCAATGGGAGTGCTTGGTTCACAGCTCATTCCTTGGCACTGCTATATGGGATTCTTCCTCGGCATAAGCGCTTCCGTATACCCGCTCGCGGCAGGTCTGACGGCCGGAGACATAATCAGCCATAACTATTTCTCATGGATCGCGGTTGGATCTATGCTGCTGCTTACCTTTACAGGATTTGACAGATACATTCCGCTCTTCAAGATCCCTTCAGAGCCCGATGTTTATCTGAAGAGCCAGGCCGCTCAGTACAGCAAGTAAGTAATAAATATCTGCGGGGACGGATATCCTTCCGTCCCCGCAGCGTTTGGCCAGAGTTATTTTTCATAAAGGGATCCTAAGAGGTTTTTTCTTAAAGGTTTTGATTTTACAAATGCTCGCCGATTGCTCGCCGCCGGTGTTCTTCCGGCTGCCCTTAAAAAAGGAGGCCCTTTTGTTGTTCTCTTTCCAGATCGGAATAATAAGCATCCTCGAATATATCGGGGTCATCAGCTTCGCCATTATCGGTGCATTCACGGCAATGCAGAAAAAGATGGATCTCTTCGGAGTATCCGTTCTTGCCTTCACTGCTGCATGCGGAGGCGGGATACTGAGGGATGTCATCATGGATGTCGGTGTGCCAGTCTTTTTTTCAAGTTACACGACTATCGCTCTTGTGATGCTGTCGGTTCTATTCGTCTTTATATTGCCAGGACTCTTTTATTTCAGCTGGGTCCTCGTTGTGCTCGATGCCATCGGCCTGAGCTTTTTTGCCGTTGACGCTGGAATTAAGGCGATCAATCAGAATTATACTTTTGTCCAGTTTGTTTTTGTCGCTGTGATCACGGCTGTCGGAGGAGGAATATTGAGAGATATCCTGGCTCAGAGAGTCCCTGTCATTTTTCGGAGGGACATATATGCATTGGCCGCGTTTGCCGGAGTAATATCCATGTGGTTCATGCATCCGATCATCGGAGAGAGAGCGGCAATGAAGGCGGCCCTTGTAATGATCTTCTCTATACGCATTATTTCAGTCTATTTTGATATCAATCTTCCGGTCCTGAAGAGGGTATGAGTTTTAAAGGCTGCTGAGCAATGGGCTCAACAGTTGTATTAAAACACGAACAAAATATCTACAAACAGTAGCCAACCTGTCATTTACAGCAGCATTGCCATATATAACGGCAGATGGACTATCCCGTCCTTGACCATTACGTCATTGGTATAAAGGATATATGAACTGCCGAGGCTCTTGGAAAATTTTTTCCTAAACTTGTCCAGCGAGGAGTGAGAGCGGTATTTGCCTGATTTGACCTCTATCGGCGCTATCTTTCTCTCTTCGGTTATCAGAAAATCTATCTCCATGTGGTTCTCCCTGTTATTTGGATCGTTCCGCGAATAAAAATAGAGCTTGTGGCCTCGAGTTCGCAGCATTTGAGCGACCACGTTCTCCATTATCATGCCCTCGTTGATTTCCAGCCTGTCAAAAAGAACGGCCCTGTACAGCTCGTTCTCCACGAATGGCTTATCCATAAACGCGAGTGTGATCAAAAGCCCGGTATCGGCCATATAGCACTTCTGTGTTGCTTTATCTGCGCTGAGCGCCAGGCCGACATGCGGATCTGTCGCGTTCAGGGAGGTATTTACTATCATCGCCTCGTGCAGCCATATGAAAGAATCCTCGAAATTCCTGAAGCGGGCCTCCTTGGAAATAGACGAAAGCCTGTACTTTTTCTCCTTCTTTGAAAGCTGTCCCGGGATACCGTCAAAAACAGCGATGACTTTATTCTCATACCCGGCGGCAAACTTTGAAACATCATTCCGGTATAAAGTTATTATTTGTCTCTTTACCGCGTCAACAGACTCAAATTCCTTGTTCCGGAGATATGCCAGCACTGCCTGCGGCATTCCTCCGACAATAACGTATTGGCGAAAATCGTTCATCACCTTGCGATGAAGGGCCTGCCCCAAAGGAGTCCTGTTATTGAAGCAGCTTCTGACAAGCGGCATCGTGGCAAAGTCGCCCAGCGCCCACAGGAACTCCTCAAGATCCAGAGGAAACATCTCAACATGTTCCTCCTCAGACGGTATTATAATGTCCTGAACATTCTTTCTGATGCGAATAAGAGAACCTGTTTCAATATAGTCATATCTTCCATCCTCCACGAGATATTTTATCAACTGCCTTGCTCGTGGATACTGCTGCACCTCGTCAAATATAATGACCGACGACCTTTTGTGGAGCAATGTCGAGTAGAAGGCGGAAAGCTTCGCGAAAAAGAGGTCCAGATTCGAGCTGTCATATTTAAACAAATCAAGGATCTCCACCGGTGCGTTCCCAAAGTCGATCATTATATAACTCTCGTACTCGTTCTCAGCGAATTGCCGGCAGAGGAAGCTTTTTCCAACTCGTCTCGCACCGTTGATCATCAGTGCGCTGGTCCCTCTGCTCTTATTCTTCCACTCCAACAAACGGTCATACAGTTTTCGTTTGAGGACGACAGTATCCTTTTCCTCGGTCATGACAGGTCTCACTCCTCGCAGAGAATTTACTTGGCATAAACGCACCATATCACCTTTGTCACGAAAAGGCAAGTTCGATAGAGAATAATCAGCACGAAAAAGCAAGTTAAATAAATGATAATCAACACGAAAAAGCAAGTTAATGGAAGGCATCGTTGCTGAGATACGTCGCGATCTGCTTCTCCGCAGCCCAAAGGCTGCAATCCCCCGCGGATGCACTTTCCGCCTGCCTTTAACAACTGCTTGCCAACCACTTGCCTACGCTTGCCAATTGCTTGCCGCCGGTGCTCTCCCCGGCTGCTCTTACTACCATTGGGACTTTGCGATAATACGCAAATGATCCCCTTTCTGATAACAGGGACCGATCTCTTCCATCGGCCCCTGTTATTCTTTTCCGGCAAAAGCATTTCCCTTATCTTTCGAAAACAGTTTCAAAAAACAAAACAGCCCTGTTGCAATTCTGGAGATTTTTAACTTGTAACAAATTTCAATTGTGTAGGCCAGACACCAATTTTTACTCTGCAGCGCAGGAATTGATCACTTTTATTGCGTGCTCCAACTCAACATCTTCTCCCCTTGCAGCCCGCAGAGCATTTTCCAATGTCATCGGCGTGCGGATAGAAGGAGATACCCCTCCAATGCCGTCACGGCTGTCTATCTGGACCTCTTTGTCCTTATCCAGAGACTGCCCGTAGGGCCAATGGACAACAATATTTCCCGGGATCTTTGCTCCTCCTCCGGCCATTCCGAACGAACCGTTTGTCCCGTAAAACCCGACCGTTTCACCTCTTGGCAGGTCCTTTATCCCCATAGCCAGTCCTTCTCCCGAACTTACACACTTTGAATTGATAAGTGCTGCGACAGGACCGCCGAAAAACGGCTCATCCGGTTCAATATATAAAGCATAGTCAGGATTATTGAGATCCGAGAGATCATCAGGGAGTATTTGGAAGGTCCCGGTGGCCAAGTTATAAAAGCTCGCGTATTCATATAAGACCTTTTTCCTGCTGAACAAGCCTAGAATTTCCGCCGACATTGAATCCAGCCCACCGACATTGTTCCTGATATCCAAAATCAGTCCCCTGACCTTTAATTTGTTGAATTCAGCCAGTGCTGATTTGAACAGACCAAGCGTTGAAGGGGCGGTCCCGGTTTCTTTAAGGTCAACATCAATTTCGCCCCAGATTTTTATATAACCGATGTTCCCCTCCAGCAATCTCTTTTCAACCATTGACTCAGGCTTTTTTCCCGGGTTTTCAACTTCAAGTATCCAGTCTCTTAATCCATCCGAAACCACGGTCGAAGGATAAGTTTTGACCAACGACTTCCCTTTGTCGTCATAAGCAGACACCGACGCTTTCGCCGTACCTCCGGTAATATTCGAAAACAGGAGCGACAGCCGTGTATTGACGGGAGCGCGGGTAAGATAATGCACCTGCTGGTTGGCTAAGACCTCTGCCGTAGCTGAGTTTGGACCAAAAATAGTCGAGACCTCATTTAAAACATCTTTTACAGGACGTCCGTTCCATTCGATCAACTCTGCACCGGCGCGCATTCCCTGAGCATAAACGGCGCTTGTTTCATCCACCCAGCTGGCAATCACCCTGCCATCTGATAGTTTTGTGGCTGAAAAGCCAAACCCGCCGCCGATATATTTATCATCAATATCACGAATAGAAGACATGCGTACATGCCCGTCCGGAATAGAATTCACATACTCCCTCATGGCTAAATAATAAGCTGTAAAATCATTGGAAGCCTCAGCCCTCTCCACCAGCGGCTTGATCCTCTTATAAAGAGCAGTCCAGTCAATTTTCTTCCATTCTGTAAACCCGTACTCCCTGGAAAATTTCAAATGGAGCTTATCAAAAGACTCACTCCAGGGAAGAGAGCTGAAATCTTCAGCCACCGGAGCCACATATTCAGGCGTGGATGAAACACTGCCGGCCGCAGTTCCGCTAAAAGAAAGGGCAGAAAAAACTAAAAACAGCGACATGAGCGCTATTTGCCTGAAATAAACGAGAATAGATCTGATATTTATATTCACAGCATCTTCTCCTTATTTTGCCCGGATACGCAGAGTATAAATCAACTTTAGAAGTTGGGGGTTGACCCTTATTTGCCTCTTCGTAATTATAATCCCGGACAAAATTTAAAAGAAATTTTTAGGAGTTGACTTTCGGCGTCCATTTCCGCTTCAGATATCCTGATCGCCTGTTTAACACCAGAATCCAGCGTAAGGAACGGGTCGTATAATAACTTAAGCTTCACCCCGCTGTAAAAAGAATGAACATATTATTTTATGTCAATTGTGCAGGTCTGACCCCACTGCTTTTCTGGTCGACTCAAAAATGAAATGTTTTATCATATGAACTGGTCAGGAGTTAGTACTTGATGGTTTTATAAATATATTGGATAAATATCTATATTGGTACAATGAAAAGAGAATTAAAATGTCATTGGGCGCAATGAACCCGCTGGAATATAGGCAAAAATTGGGTTTGGTAGCTTAAACCAGTCCAAGTTTTTGTCCGCACCCCCAATTTGGGGATTTTAGGCTTGCAGAAAGCACACTTCTGGCGCTGAGTATCGCAGCTCACTTATAACAATATCCAACAGAAACTTTCTTTAAGTATTAGGATCTAATGGTATGCTTAATTGTATGGCGAGAGTGAGTGACTAATTGATGAAGGAAGGTCTTCCGATGTCTGGAAACTCATTAAATAGAACAGAAAAAATTCTTATCCTTGCTAAAACCTACCCCAGTCCAAGTGCAAAATACGGGGAAACTTCATGTATCGCAGGCATTACAGATCGTGCAGAAATGAGGAGGATATACCCGGTTCCATATAGACGACTCGAAGGCAAATACCAATTTTCCAAGTGGCAGTGGGTCGAAGTGGAAACCTATCCAAATACACAAGACATCAGAAAAGAAAGCCGAAAAATATATTTTGATAGGATAAATCTTCATAATGTCATTAACACGAAAAATAAGTGGAAAGAAAGGATGTCCTGGGCAGGCGGTATCCCCCAGATTGACCGTTTTAAAAAAGAAACAGGGAATGAACCTTACTTAGACTCCGGGATCAGCCTGGCTTTATATAAGCCTGCATTGCCTGTCAAACTAGAAATAATGAAGGCTTCTCAGGAACATTGGAGTGAGAAAGAGTTGTCAAATCTGCGGCAAGTTGAACAAGCAGACAATTCATTATTCTCTGATGAAGGGGGAAATCTACCAATCAAAATTTTAGAAAAAATTCCATACGATTTTTATTATTCGATGCAGGTAAAGACAGAAGATGGACTGGAAAAACAAGTAAAACTAAAACTTATTGATTGGGAGGTCTGTGCATTATACCGTAAGTGCGTACGAGACTATGGGTCTAATTGGACAGATAAATTTAAAAACAGGATCGAGAGTGAAATGAACAGTAAAAACCTCCATCTTCTACTTGGCAATCAACATCGGTTCCATAATCAATGGATGGCAGTGAGTTTGATCTACCCTCCTAAGACCAGCACAGGCGAAGCTGTACAGGGGTCTCTCTTTTAGTGGGTTTTTCAAAAGATAAGTTGCTGACCGTAAGCTCAGGGTGCTTTAGGGTAATCGATTTCGCTATCAATGAACGGTGACAGAAATTTGCATCTGCTTCAAAGCAAAAGAGCGAGCAGGGAAAGCTTTTGATATATGAAGACAGTGATTCCAGTGCAACAGATTCGTTGTCTAAGAATTTCTTATAGCTTCTACAGTAAGCAAACCAGTCTCCATCAACTTTATATTGATCTCTTATCTGAACCGGGCAGCCCAAAGCTTCGAAATGCTTATATGCAATACCAACTTCCGACAGCCTGCTGCTGAGAGCCTGTTTAGAAAATCCGGCCTTACGTGAATATGGCCGTTGGCGAACATCGGCAAGGATCTCTATCCCGTTATTCTTTAAGCACTTTACAAATTCATCTATATTTACACCTTGGTATCCAATCGTATAAATTGTGTTCATTAGAACCACCTCTTTATCGTTATTATACTTTAGCACCAAGCATCAAACAACACCGGCTATCCCCGTTAAATTTTTGACCTTTTCAACGCCATGCTCCCAACTGCCGATCTATCCGCCGCAAATAAACGCTACGCCGGTAACTGTGGTTTTTCAAGCCACGGCGAATTGGTCCATAATCATTAATTCTCCGTCTGAGCCCGCCAGGCTGTTACCTCTGTCAATTGTGGAGGTCTGACTGTCCCCCTTGTACTCATCCTCGAATTCGAGGGGTTTATAAGTTGGATTATTGAGCTGTTCCCAAATATCTAAAAGCTGCTCAGCGGGTGTCAGGCCTGCATAATTAAGAAAACCAAAAATTTAGGGATATCTTCGAAGTTTTTCTTCGGTTGAACTTTGGCTTCTGCATCCTCTTTAAACCTTCTGCTTGCCCGGATAACACCGGATCCGACAGAAGAAACAGATCCTCTGTCTCCATTGGCTCAGCCCCGATATACCAATGATTCGAATGGATACCTTTCTGTCAATTGTGCAGGTCTGACCCCAATTATTTTTTCTATTGTGTTTTATCAGTCAAAAAATTTGGGAACTTTTAATTCCGCAGGATCCGCCTTCTGGAAAAACTTTGAAACATTGCCGTAATAATCAGGATTTTTGCTCAGTTCAAGCTTCATGGCCTGAGATCCTGCGCCGGAATCAAATTCGGCAAAATCCGCCCATACAAGATAAGGGCTGATCGTCGATTCATAATAGTAATATCCGTTGGTCAAATCGCCTACCGTACGCCAGATCGTGGCTGCAGTGTACGGATGCTTCGGGTCCAAAGTCACTATAAAAGGCTGGGACGCATTTCTTGTAACGCTCAGCATATAAGCTATTGCCTCACGAATGTTATTGGGCTGCGGTGTATTTTTCATATAAAACGATGCCCTTACGAAGCGGTCAGCGGCATCGGACGTACCGGGCAGAGGTTTTTTCCCGCCGAAACCTTTGTATTTTTTGAGGTTCTCCTGCTGTTTATCAAATGTAGGAGAGTTGGTCATGATCGTATATTTACGGTCATGATAAATGACTGGTTTTCCGTTTAAATATTCTATAACAGCTGAATCTCCTGTCCTATCAGCCAGCGCGAGGTGTAGAGAAGCGCGCGCTTCTGTCACCCCCACAGTCGGAATATACATAGGTATATTGACGTCAACGATCTGGTACAGCCCGGACTGAATATCCCGGACAGCATCTGCGACTGTCGAATAATTGTCAAGCACATACTGGGCCCATAAAGCTATTGACAGGCCCGGTTTAGTTTCATTCCGCGCACCGTAATCACTTTCAGTGAGCCAGAGCAGGTTTGCTTCAAGGCCCTTTTCGTTAAGTCCGTCGGAAACAAAAGACTGGCCTTTCACAGTCGAAGCAGTCACGATACTGCTGTATTTAGCAGCCCATACCATCGCATTCCCTCCTGCAAGCCCGCTGCGCTTGATACCTCTCGGCAGAAACCAGAACGCGCTGTCGATATTTTCAGGCCAGTCCATATTCCGGCCCACGAGAACAGCCTGTCCGTTATTGGCCGAAAGTACACGGCTGCAGGCTGAGGCAGGGCTGTACGCTAAAAATACAAAAACAAAAGAAAGAAAACTTAACATGCATAAACATAAAAACACATTTTTAGAAAAATTGGACATATTTTTAGCCTCCTTTGAATTCAGCTTAAAATAGTCCTATAAATCAGTACTGTCAACAGATTTAATATTTCATGGAATATTTTTAATTCATGCCTCACTGCATTGACTTAGTTACTATCAGCTTCCCTTAAACCACTACTAATGTCATAAAACACACCAAAATAAATCGAATCAAGATAATATTTGAATTTCTAGGCTATATATTTGAACTGGTGGGGGAAACACAGAGGGGGGCAGACCCACACAATTGACAAAATGTCCTGCCTTTACGATTGCTTCACCATCGCTTCACCACAGCTTCACGCGACCATATTTGTCGCAGTTTCACAATTGTAAATGCCGCTTGCCAATTGCTCGCCGCCGGTGCTCTCCCCGGCAACCCCACCACTGCAAATCTGCAAATTATCGTCGTAAAAAGTGTAATAGTTGATCACTTTTTCGTCGTAATTTATGTAAATATGGTTTATAATCTCTTTTGAGGTGATCACAAATGTACCGTAAAGCAATTGAAGATCTTCATAAATGGAAGAATAAGGAAAACAAAAAACCTCTCATCATACGTGGGGCACGTCAAGTAGGGAAAACCTGGTTAATGAAAGAATTTGGAAATATCGCTTATACAGATACAGTCTACATTAACTTTGAAAATAACCCGCAGATGGCAGGTTTGTTCGCAGCAGATATGAAAATTGACCGGATAATTACCGGCATTGAAATTTATAACGGACGTAAAATTGACCCCCAAAATACATTGCTTATTTTTGATGAAATACAGGAAGTGCCGGCAGCTCTGACATCGCTTAAATATTTTAACGAAAACGCACCACAGTATCAGATCGTATGCGCCGGCTCCCTGCTTGGAGTCGCACTGCATCCCGGGACATCGTTCCCGGTGGGCAAGGTGGAGTTCCTTGACCTTTACCCCCTCTCATTGACTGAGTTCATGCTGGCAATGCAGAAGGGACAATTTGCAGATCTGCTTAAGAATGGTGACTTAGACATGGCTACCACTTTTAAGCAGGAGTATGTAGATTTACTCAAACATTATTACTATGTCGGAGGTATGCCGGAGGCTGTACAGAATTTTGCCGAAAATCGTGATTTCAACAGCGTGCGGGATATACAGCAGCGTATCCTGACTGCTTATGAGCAGGACTTTTCCAAACATGCGCCTAACGCCGAAGTGCCTCGTATCCGTATGCTCTGGAACAGCATTCCGTCACAGCTTACAAAGGAAAACAAAAAGTTTATTTATGGTCTCATTAAAGAAGGTGCGCGCGCAAAAGATTACGAAATGTCAATGTTATGGCTGACAGATTGCGGGCTTGTCCATAAAGTTCAGCGTGCAACAAAACCTAACCTGCCTTTAAAAGCATATGAGGACTTGAAAGCCTTCAAACTTTTCCTTGTCGATGTAGGGCTCCTCTCCTGTCTGGTGCGGTTGGGGCAGACAGTCCTCCTTGACGGAGACAGGCTGTTCAATGAGTTCAAAGGTGCTCTGACGGAACAGTATGTTCTTCAGCAGCTAAAGACAGTCAAGGAACTTGGAACATACTATTGGACGAATGACCGCGGCAGTGCTGAGATAGACTTTTTGCTGGATACAGGCACAGAAGTTATCCCCGTTGAAGTTAAGGCCGAGAAGAATTTGAAGGCCAAGAGTCTGAAAACCTATTGCGAGAAATTCAAGCCTAAAACTGCGATTCGCACCTCCATGTCCGATTACAAAAAGGAAGATTGGCTGACCAATATCCCACTGTGGGCGATTGAAATTATTGCAAAGGTGAGGTGAAGCAGTTGTAAAGGCCGGCGGAAACTTCCTCCGCCGGAAAATTTGCAACAACTCCGGTCGCGGGGAATTCGCGAGGATAGTCGCGGGAGAATTTGCTGAAAGAACCATTCAGCGGTGAATTGGCCATGCCCTCAAATCATAAAGCTTGAATTCCCCAGCGGATGTACTCTCCGCTTTAAACTAATCTTGGTCATAAACGGAGCTTCGGTGTCCGAGTTTCACTACCAAAACAAGGAAGCGGCTGTCTTCTATCCTGCATAGAATACGCCATGCGCCTACTCGGTAGCGCCATAGCCCGGAGAGATCTGCGACAAGGGCTTTTCCTCTTCTTCTGGGGTCATCAAGGCCGGCCAGTTCATCAAGATAGTTTAATATCCTCAGAGCCTGAGGCTTATCAAGCGAAGAGAGTTCCTTTTCTGCCTTTCTTGAAAATTCAATCTGCCAAGCCAAGGCGCGACCTCACTTCCTCAAGGGAAGATGAAGCCTCTCCGTCAAGGATGTATTCTTCATATGCAGCTGCCGCAAGTGCAGCATCTTCAATATCATCAAGATATGTCTCAATTGCCTTCCGCGCATACCAAGTCTTAGTTCTGCCGGTTTTATCGGCAAGTTTTTCAAGTCGCTCCTCCAGTGGTTTATCCAGTCTCACTGCAAGCATAGAAATCCCTCCTTATTATTGCTATACAAGTATAGCGAATAATATTAAAAATACAATAACGCCATACAAAAAATATGCACGCTGCTGTCAGCAACGTGCAACAAACCGCCCCGGAAAATTTGCGACAAGGCAAGTCGAGTTGAATTGGGTCATAAATCTTGAGTTCACCGCGATGCGAAGCGATGCAAATTCCCCGAACCTGCCCCTTGATCCCTACTACAGATCAGCCGCCTCTAAAAAATGCTTAGCAGTCTGTCCTTTACAGCAGCATTGCCATATATAACGGCAGATGGACTATGCCGTCCTTTACCATTACGTCATTGGTATAAAGGATATAGGAACTGCCAAGGCTTTTGGAAAATTTTTTCCTAAACTTGTCCAGCGAGGAGTGAGAGCGGTATTTGCCTGATTTGACCTCTATCGGCGCTATCTTTCTCTCTTCGGTTATCAGAAAATCTATCTCCATGTGGTTCTCCCTGTTATTTGGATCGTTCCGCGAATAAAAATAGAGCTTGTGGCCTCGAGTTCGCAGCATTTGAGCGACCACGTTCTCCATTATCATGCCCTCGTTGATTTCCAGCCTGTCAAAAAGAACGGCCCTGTACAGCTCGTTCTCCACGAATGGCTTATCCATAAACGCGAGTGTGATCAAAAGCCCGGTATCGGCCATATAGCACTTCTGTGTTGCTTTATCTGCGCTGAGCGCCAGGCCGACATGCGGATCTGTCGCGTTCAGGGAGGTATTTACTATCATCGCCTCGTGCAGCCATATGAAAGAATCCTCGAAATTCCTGAAGCGGGCCTCCTTGGAAATAGACGAAAGCCTGTACTTTTTCTCCTTCTTTGAAAGCTGTCCCGGGATACCGTCAAAAACAGCGATGACTTTATTCTCATACCCGGCGGCAAACTTTGAAACATCATTCCGGTATAAAGTTATTATTTGTCTCTTTACCGCGTCAACAGACTCAAATTCCTTGTTCCGGAGATATGCCAGCACTGCCTGCGGCATTCCTCCGACAATAACGTATTGGCGAAAATCGTTCATCACCTTGCGATGAAGGGCCTGCCCCAAAGGAGTCCTGTTATTGAAGCAGCTTCTGACAAGCGGCATCGTGGCAAAGTCGCCCAGCGCCCACAGGAACTCCTCAAGATCCAGAGGAAACATCTCAACATGTTCCTCCTCAGACGGTATTATAATGTCCTGAACATTCTTTCTGATGCGAATAAGAGAACCTGTTTCAATATAGTCATATCTTCCATCCTCCACGAGATATTTTATCAACTGCCTTGCTCGTGGATACTGCTGCACCTCGTCAAATATAATGACCGACGACCTTTTGTGGAGCAATGTCGAGTAGAAGGCGGAAAGCTTCGCGAAAAAGAGGTCCAGATTCGAGCTGTCATATTTAAACAAATCAAGGATCTCCACCGGTGCGTTCCCAAAGTCGATCATTATATAACTCTCGTACTCGTTCTCAGCGAATTGCCGGCAGAGGAAGCTTTTTCCAACTCGTCTCGCACCGTTGATCATCAGTGCGCTGGTCCCTCTGCTCTTATTCTTCCACTCCAACAAACGGTCATACAGTTTTCGTTTGAGGACGACAGTATCCTTTTCCTCGGTCATGACAGGTCTCACTCCTCGCAGAGAATTTACTTGGCATAAACGCACCATATCACCTTTGTCACGAAAAGGCAAGTTCGATAGAGAATAATCAGCACGAAAAAGCAAGTTAAATAAATGATAATCAACACGAAAAAGCAAGTTAATGGAAGGCATCGTTGCTGAGATACGTCGCGATCTGCTTCTCCGCAGCCCAAAGGCTGCAATCCCCCGCGGATGCACTTTCCGCCTGCCTTTAACTACTGCTTGCCAACTGCTTGCCTACGCTTGCCTATTGCTCGCCGCCGGTGCTCTCCCCGGCCGCTTTTACTACCATTGGGACTTTGGGACAATACGCAAATGATCCCCTTTGCAACGACAGGGACCGATCTCTTCCATCGGCCCCTGTTATTCTTTCCCGGCAAAAGCCTTTCCTGTTTTTCGAAAGCAGTTCCAAGGATCAAAAAAGCCTTTTGAAATTCCGGGGATTTTTAGCTTGTGACAAACAATTTATCCAATAGTAATTCCTGCCTATGACTGATTTCTTGATTTTTGCAGACAATACGTTTTGGATAAATTTTCTGCAGCAATTACAAAATTATCCATACTTATCCATACTTTATCTGCTGAAACACGGCAAGACAGAGCCGACGGCGCTAAGGCTTAGAGCTACTCGCGCGATCCAATAGAGCCGGCCTGCGCGCTGCATAGAGCCACCTTCCTAAAACTCCTGTAAGGTTCAAAATACGGCTGACTGGATCGAAAGGCTTATACACTCACAGACCAAGGATCACCAGGACTTCTTCTATCTTTTTTCTCAATGGGGCGTCCACCTTCATGGCTGCTTCAAATCTTCTTCTCGCCTGAGTCACGCCGGAATCAGACAACCGGTAAAGGCATCCGATCTCCCTCAGCTTTGCCGCGCTGTAACGGTGGCATAAATATATTCCGGCAAATCGCGCAGTTCTTTTGTCATCCGGAAAGATTTCCAGGGCTGCCTCTTGGATCATTTTCGGATCCGTTTTTTCTTTAAGTTCCGTCAACGCAGGAAGATCCCTGTCCAAAGTCCTTCCATCAAGCTCGTTCTCTTTGATGCGGCGAACAAAATCTTCGCTCCCCAATATGGTCGAAGCTACTACTCCTGCAAGCGGGTCAATGTAGCCTCCGTTGACCTTTTCTATTACATAATTTCTGTAGTCCCTGCGAGACTGTGTGGGGTCCGTGCCAAAATATCCGAGAATGAATCCTGTTTTGAGCCAGGACGGAGAACTTCTCTCTGTGTAATAACTGTAACTTGACCAGCGATACTCTTCCGGAGACCTGACCATTCCCGCTCTGGCCGGATTCAGATGGATGTAGCGTGAAAGCTCTGTAGCGTAGGCATCGGCTTCAACCAGAATAGCTTTGTAGCGTCCCTGCAAAAGGTGTCCCGTTCGTTTTCTTTTGATATTAAAAAAGTTGGTGTAGGAACTGTTGATGTATTTCATTATGAGAGAGAGATTACCCTGCGGGGTCTCGATCATCAAGTGATAATGGTTCGACATAAGGCAATAGGCGTGAACGACAGCTTCGTATTTTTCTTGAGCGGATGCAAGGTAAGAAAGGAACATTTCACGATCGGTGTTACTTTTGAAAATATCCTTCCGCTCATTTCCCCTTGAGGTAACATGATAAAAAGCTCCGGGATATTCTATCCGCAAAGGCCTCGCCATGTTTTTGCCTCCTTGATCGCTGTTTTTTTAAAACAATAAACACACTCAATCACTCAATTTTTATTGAAACAGGCTATTATGTCAAATGTGTAGGTCTGACCCCAATTTGACCCATTAAAACAATAAACACACTCAATCACTCAATTTTTATTGAAACAGGCTATTATGTCAAATGTGTAGGTCTGACCCCAATTTGACCCAAATGTGTAGGTCTGACCCCAATTGCAATCCCTATTTTTCAGAGAGTTAGCCAATCTGTCAATTGTGTAGGTCTGACCCCCACTGGCTCTATATGGAAACAGGGCATTATGTCAAATGTGTAGGTCTGACCCCAATTGCAATCCAGAGAGTTAGCCAATCTGTCAATTGTGTAGGTCTGACCCCCACTGGCTCTATATGGAAACAGGGCATTATGTCAAATGTGTAGGTCTGACCCCAATTGCAATCACAGAGAGTTAGCCAATCTGTCAATTGTGTAGGTCTGACCCCCACTGGCTCTATATGGAAACAGGGCATTATGTCAAATGTGTAGGTCTGACCCCAATTGCAATCACAGAGAGTTAGCCAATCTGTCAATTGTGTAGGTCTGACCCCTCTGGTGTTCCCTGGTGCATTTGTAGAACCTGAGACCCGGACCCATCCCCGTCATGCCCGTATGCCGTCGAGCGGGAATCCAGGTCCGGTCTTGTTCTAAGCCCTCTCTCCGTCGTCCCCGAATGCTTAAATCCGGGATCCATCGACTTCTGTTTAAGATCTTGTAAATACGCTAATAGTCTAAAATCAAAGCCACGGGCCCCCTGATCTCAAAGCGCATTCGAAATGGTTCGGGCACTGAGGTTGATTTAATAGTTTTCCTCAGAATATTCAAATCATATTTTTCCAAGGTTAGCAAACTTCTGTCAATTATCCACATTTTGTCAAATGTGTAGGTCTGACCCCAATGGTGTTCGCTGCCTTTCTTGAAAATTCAATCTGCCAAGCCAAGGCGCGACCTCACTTCCTCAAGGGAAGATGAAGCCTCTCCGTCAAGGATGTATTCTTCATATGCAGCTGCCGCAAGCGCAGCATCTTCAATATCATCAAGATATGTCTCAATTGCCTTCCGCGCATACCAAGTCTTAGTCCTGCCGGTTTTATTGGCAAGTTTTTCAAGTCGCTCCTCCAGTGGTTTATCCAGTCTCACTGCAAGCATAGAAATCCCTCCTTATTGTTGTTATACAAGTATAGCAAATAATATTATAAATACAATAACGCCATACAAAAAAATGCGCGCTGTTATTACCGGGAATGGTGTCCATCATACGCAATCGCGTGTTCAGTTTTATGCAGCGTATGTAAACTAAAAGGGTATTGGGTTTCGGTCGTGCTTTCAATGGCCGTTTTGCAAAACTGGGGATTTCCAGTTTGCAAAACTGGGGATTTTCATTTTGCAATTCTGGGGATTTTTAGCTTACAAGAAACAAACTGCTTGCCTACGCTTGCCAATCGCTCGCCTGCTCTCCCATATTTCCCGGCAAAAGCATTTCCCTGTCTTTCGAAAGCAGTTCGAAGGATTAAAACAAGACAGCGCTTTTGTAATTTCGGGGATTTTTAGCCTGTAGCCTATGTCAAATATGTAGGTCTGCCCCCAATCGCATTTAAAGGCCTCGCCATGTTTTCGCCTCCCTGACCGCTGTTTTTTCAAACAATAAACAGACTCAATTTTTATGGAGACAGGACATTATGTCAAATGTGTAGGTCTGACCCCAAATATTTCGTTCCCAGCGGGGGTACGAAAAATAGGCTTTTGCAATTTCGGGGATTTTTAGCTTATAACAAACAATCAGGAATTAATCCGCTTGTTCGCTGGTACCTGCAGTTAGATGATTTCTTGTATAACAAGCGGAACAAAACTCTCATATTGAGCTTTCTGCAGTTGTCCAAGTCTTGCTCTGACATCAAAAACTACCTCTCCATCAAAGTCAATTGTCCGTGGGGTGAATGGGTCGCGCTTTAACTCTTTACTTATGATCGACGCGATTTGAGGCGAAGCATTGGAAAGGATCTGATTCAGTTGGCTTTGATTGAAATCGAGTGAAAGAGCATGCAGCTCCCCGGCAATTGGCATCTCTACCATGGTTGAGAATTGGTTGCGACCAAGGACAGTAAGGCTGTACAGCTTGAAGGCATAAAAGTATTGGTCGACATTTCGTGATATTCCGTCATTCAACTGGCGTAAACCGTAGTCTGGTTTGAAACTCATGTTGTTTCCTCCCTATATAGCAAATGTTTGAATTCACCGTACCTCGCCCGGCTTAATGCACAAAACCGGCGAAATGATAGATTGTGCCAAAGACAATGAGCTTAACTCTCAAATCGCTTCTGTTCTTCTCACTGCTGTGTACTTTTACGATCTGCTCGCAATTACAGACACTAAGCCTCACACAAAGGATTTTTGTTGGAACCCAGCTCTATCAACTAATGTGTGTCTATGTAAACAGTCCCCCAATAACCTTCATCATAATTTTTTTTGTCATCCTTATTTTTTTCTACTACATGATCTTTAGGTAGTTTATATTTGTGTAGCTTCGGTCTTGGAGTAGTTAATCCATATGCAACTGCAATACGCGGAAAGTCGTAATGATTAATTCCTTCAAAGACCAAATCATCAGGCACAGTCAATCTTTCAACTGAATAAGGCCCCCAGTTAGTGTATTTGTCCTGATACCATGATTCTTTAAATACATCTTTAACACCTTCTAGTCCGCTTCCGCCCCCACATACAAAAATTTTTACGTTGTTCTTCTCCCAATCCGCCTGCCTTGGGTTTTGATCATACGCTTCTCCCCAAACTTCGTACCTAGATTGTTTCCATAGTTCTGACAAAAAATTTTTTATTTTTTCTTGAACTGATTTACTTTGACTATACGAGTGCTCGATCGCATATTTAAGATTTTTATAATCTATATTTTCATCGATATTATTTGCTATCAATTTCTCCACATCATACATACCTATTGGATAAGTAACCGCATTCAGCCAGTACGCACATCTCTCCCCGTCTGAATCTCTACGTAAATTAAAAATTGAAAAATCAGTTGTTCCAGATCCGAAATCTATAACTCCATGCATTTTATTTTCTGCAGCGAGGGAATTTAAGTAACATACCATTTGAGCTACTGCCTCAGGCACAATATGTATTTTTGAATTTTCTATTTCATCAGCTTCAGTACTTTTCCAAAGCTCAGCAATGTTTTCAATTAATGTAATATCATTATTTCCATTCCACAAACTGCCGATCTTTTCAACCACATTTATAGCTTTTTGAAATCCTTTCCTTAAATTTTCTTTTTCATAAGTATCTAAAGGAATACAAATATTTATATTAAGGTTAATTGAACGTTTGTACTGACTATCCAGTTTAGATCTGATGATTCTTATTATCCAAACTAGATATGCAATAACCCAATAAGCAGGATTTATATAATGAGGACTAATGTTGTTTGACTCACAATACTGAACGAATCTGTCGTATAATTCCACGTTCTTATAGTCTGGATCGATTGAGCCAGCAAAAAGCATCTTGACACACCTTATCCCAAGATCCCAATTTCTGTTTTCTAAATACTTATATGCCTCTTCACCAAACAATATTTTATTATTTTTAAAAGCAATTAGAGAAGGCTGAGCATAATGCATATTGGGCATTGTACTTATCTCCATAGGAATTACTTTTTCTACACCTCCGGAGATCCTGTAGGCAACTTTGGTCGAACTTGTTCCAAAATCAAGTCCTACATAAATTGTGTATGGTTTTTCATCAACGGGTGATATTCGTCTCTTCTCTGGCACTTGCCCCGGTTTTTCTGCTATCTTACCTTTTTCTTCATTATTAATAAAAAAATCATTTTCGGTACTTGGAATAGCATGAATAGTCTTTTTTTCTTTTAAAACAGATTCTTCTCCCGTGTTCTTTATTGATTTTGCGGAAACGCCGGTATTTTGAGTATTATTCTTATTATTATTTAATTCATTTATCCAAGAATAATTTTCCATATAATCATCATTATTATCTTTTTTGTTTATTGATTCTACAAGAACATCTTCATTTTTAAGTTCGTCAACCCATGAATAATCTCCTGCATCATTATTAATTGATCTATTTTCATTTTTTATTGTTTCTTCTTGTCTGTTATTGGGAATAATTACTTTCATTTTTTCTGATTTGCTTTTTGTTTGAACTTTATTATTTTTTGGATTAATATAAAAATCTGTCTTTTCTATTGTTTCCTTAATTTTTTTGTTTTGAGAATTATCAATTGACATTGCCATTGTACAAACAATAACAATAAGCACTATACTTATAATAAGTACTACCATATTATTCCCCCCAATACATTAATTTTTATTTATTCTCAAACAACCGAAACATAACGGTTTAAAGCTAAGACTAACCCTTCTTCTTTTTTCTGTTTTTGCGATTTCATTCTCTCTTTCAAGTTCCCTGTTTCTAATATCGCCCTTTAACATCCTAAGGTATTGCATATTTTGATTATGAGTTTGCTCATAATTTACTAATCTTTCATTTTTTTGCTCTAAAATTCTAGTATAAAATGAATTTATTACTTGAATCCTTCTGTCAACAAAAACATCATTTGCTATTTGCATATTTTCTTTCATATCGCTTATTCTTTTTCGAATAATTGATTCTGCTTCTTTGTATATTGACCCCATATCTTTTGCATCAAACCTCGGGGGTGGTGTTATTGAGCTTTTTCCATTTTCCAGCATTTCACCGAAAATATATTCTGCTTTACCTGCATCACAGGCTTCTTCTCCGTAATCATTAATAATTACAGCCTGCAACAAGTTGTTATCACGGGCTGCCCTAACTTCGACAATGTGTGTAAAAAAGAAATAATATCCTTCTTCTAATTCATCTGAGGTTAGACAAATAAAATGCGATTGGCTTGAGTTAAATGAATTTTTAGAGTAAAAACCAACAATTGCTTTTATTAGAGGGTGTAATAAATTAACAAATTCAATTTTCGGGTATTTAAATGCAACTTCACTATTAAATGTAATTTCTCTCCCATTTGCAGTAGAAGTTAACCCGCGCATCTCCTTCAAACAATCTTCATTTGCTAATATTTTTATTAGGTCCTGGCCAGGAAAAATTCGGCCAATGTCTGCCTGTTTGTCATAATTTATTCTTGTTTGGGGTACAACATTTCTAATGAAGTGATCCACCAAACTCCTTACTTGTTCCGGTGTTATGAACAATCTGTTCCTTCTAAATTTCTCAACTTCCTGTTCGAAGAATGCATCTGTTCCAATAAATCTAGCCGCATCTTTTTCAATCTCTTGAAGTTCCTGCTGCCTGGCTTCTATGACCTTCAATTTTCGGTCAAGTGCGGATTGCTCTTCTTCAGGAGATAATTCCCGTGCGAAAAGTTCATACTCCAAGTCACTTGAAATTTCACCAAGAATTAGCTCAAGTTCTCCTATTGATTTCTCAAATATTCCAATCCGTTCATATAATTTTTTTAGTATTCTTTCTTCAATTGTTCCCTTTATCCAAAAATGATAGACAGCAATAAAATCTGATTCCTGACCGATCCTATCCAGTCGGCCAATCCTTTGTTCAACCTCCATTGGATTCCAGGGCAAATCATAATTAAATAGAATGTGGCAGAACTGAAAGTCGAGCCCTTCCGTACCAACTTTTGAAGAAAGCATTACCTCTATTTTAGGATTTGTTTTGAATTCTTCTATCTTTTGAACACGATCTTCACCCTTGACATCTCCGGTGATCAGCACTGAATTGATGCCTTCTTCTGAAAGCTTTCTGTATAGGTAGTGCAATGTTCCTTTGAAAAAAGAAAACAATACGATTTTGACCTGTTTTTCTTTGTCCCTGATAGTTTTTATCGCATTTGATAATGCTTCATATTTTGAATCAGTCGAATTCTTAGGCCATTTCATAAGAATATTTTTAAGATTTTCTCTCGCTTCTTCAACCGTTGGTATTTCTTCCGGCTCTTCATTATTCTCATCATTCTCGCTTATCAATTCAGAAAACTCGACATCAATGTCATCTTGCATATCGCTGTAGAATTCTTTTTGTTCGCTGCCAAATAATTCTTTTTTGTAATATTCAACCATTGCTGGAATTGACGATGCCATTCTTCTTTGAGGTGTATTAAGTACCCATTTCTCAATTAAAGGAGATTGTCCCTTGCGTGCAGAGAGAGAACGAACATAATTCGTGACAGCATAATAAAAGGCACTTTCAATAGGGGTAAATTCAATTATGATTGGGTGTGCCTCTCTTCTAGTAAAATCCTCGTTTACATCCCTTTTACGTGTCCTTGTGTATATATGACTTATCAAGTTGAGCGATGCCAATTCTCTTTGTACATTGATTTGCTCTTTATTAATTTTATTGATTTCTACATTATCTAGAACAGCTTTATTCAAACATTCAAGAGCTTTTTGCGCTCTTGAAAAATATGGATTTTCCCTTATTACATCGAATTCTTGTGCAGTCTTTAAATAATCCAAGGCTTTTAAAGCGTTATGCGGGGAATGTGATATGACATTCTGTGCCATTACAATGTTTTCGTTTATGCTAAATCTTTCTTCAGCAGCATGTTGCTCTCTGAATTCTTGATTGTCCAAAATTTGAAGTAAGACAAACAAGTTTTCTCTTCCTAATTGAACAGGTGTTGCTGTCAACATGACCATCGCCGTTGCATTTTGAGATAGGACTGTTCCGGCTTTCCATTGTTTTCTTCCGACATTACGCATATGGTGCGCTTCATCTACAATAACCAGATCAAAATCTGCTGACACTTCTTTTAACCTGTTAACAATCCTATCTGACCTTATGGTTTCAAAAGAAACAATCCCGTTAAGGCTAACTTTTTCAGGCTGCTTTTCGTATTCTTCCAACTTTTCCATAAATTCGGATGCTTTATAAATTGTGAACTCCTCATCGAACCTGTTCTTCATTTCGTCTTTCCATTTTTTTCTCAGACCAGAAGGACAAGTGATAAGTATTTTTTTAGCTGTAAAACGTGCTTTGAATTCGACAAGAATGAGCCCGGCCTCTATGGTTTTTCCAAGTCCGACCTCATCGCAGATAAGAACCCTATATCTTTCTGAATCAAGAAATTTAACTAATGGTTTGAATTGATAAGGGTAAAATCGGGTCCTTGAAGCGTTAAAGGCATATAAGGTATTTTTAATTGGTTGACCTTTTGAAAGACGGTTGACAGTAATATACCGCAAAAAATCTTCGTGCCCTGAGAAACTGGACGAAATGAAATCGGAATCAGGGCTTCTGCCGGGGTTAAATAGCGAAATATCTTCTTCCCAGACACTTGTGAGTCCGCAAGGATATGGCCAAAGGACTTGATAATATTGCTCTCCCCCCTCAAGGGGAAAGACCTTTTCTACTGTACCGTATTTTGTTGAATCGTTGATATCCTGTACATGATCCCCTTTATTAAACTTTGCCATTCTCAATTTATCTCCCTGATTAATTATTGGTCAACCAATATTTATGATTTATTACTTTAAATATTTATCAATGATCTTTCTAATTACATGAGAATCTATTCCGCCGTTTTCATCATCGTAAGAAACGATAAGGTTTTCGCCCTCAACAATGCCGTGCTTAGCATATATTTCGCGCTTTGCCTCCCAACGACGGCGATAATTATCTTCCGTCATCATGCCGCAATGCTCCCAATAAAACAGGATGCCACTCTCCGCGTCCTCAATCGTGAAGTCTGGACTTTTTATGCCATCTGCACCAAGGTTAAGATCTTTTTCATAGGCATAATCAATATCGTTATCGAATAGAGCATCAGCAATAATGACTTCTGATTTCGAACGGACAAGTTCACCACGAGCAGTCTTGTGAATCAATCCAGCTTCGTAGAAATTTTTCTTGTATTCAACGATTTTTGGTTTTTTGAAAAGGTTAGTAAATCTCCGGGCGATGTCGGAGAACTCCATCAAAGAATAGTTACGCAAGTGGTAAGCTTTGGTGTTATAGAGGACAACGAGTTTTTCTTTTTGCCGAGTAATTGCCGTATATAGCAATTCCTTTGAAAGCAAGCGACACGGTTCGGTTAATATTAGTATAACCTTACCAAACTCGCTGCCTTGTGCCTTATGCACAGTAAGTGCATATGCAAGCTCCAAATCACTGTTGCCTTCGTCTGTAACCTTTGATGCCCATTGGTAGCTATGTTCTGGCTGTGAGCTGAACTTCACTTGATGTGAGTTATTCTTTGCTTTTGGTTTCTGCCAAACCCTCTCAACAATGCCTACTTCGCCATTAGCAACATAGTTATGACATTCTATAACTGGGTATCCCTTTAGTATTTGATTGCGAGTATTAATGATCTTTTCCCCATAGATAATACCGTCGGTACCAAGTATGTTCTTAGTAATTTGCTTACGATAAGCACTTTTCACCTGAGGCTCAACGCGGTATTTCTGGTGTATATATCGGTTGATAGTCGCCGTGCCGATTTTTGGGTCGTTACGTAATGCTGACAGTATTTGCCAATCCTCAATCATCTGTGGTTTGGCACCAAAGTTCATCCATTCGCCGTTTACAACACCACCCAATGAGAAATCAAACCCGTCTATGTCATCAATACCATCCATCCCGGTTTCCTCTGCAACGGTTTGAAGGATCAGATCTTTCAGTTCTTCCGTTGTTTCCCATTCTCTGAAAGATATGTTATCCCCGCATTGGTTAGCTTGCAGCTTTGCGAATATCTCGCTGTCAAGCTCTATGTCCGAGTCCGAATACCATTCTGCAAGCGATGTATCAAAGCGCGGGCTGCCATCGGCATTTTGTTGTCTGCGAGTGACCGTTAATTCACCATAGCTTTTGCCAACACGAGGGAATACAGGGATATTTTGTCTTAGATGGTTAACAAGATCTACAAATGGTCGTCCTGCGCCAATAGGCGGCAACTGCTTGGGGTCACCAACAAAAATGATTCGCTCAGCATTTTTTCGTAATGCTTGTAGCAATGCCCCGAACATTTCCTCTGTGAGCATGGAGGATTCGTCAATGATGACGGTATTAGGTACATCCTTTGAGTCTGTATCGGAGAGCTTATATAGCATAGTCACAGAGTCGAAACGGTCGTTTTGGTTAAGGAATTGGGCAACTGTCCTTGCTTCAAAATGAACCCCCTGCAAGCGCATGGCTTGGCTCATTCGTACACGGGCCTTTCCTGTTGGAGCAAGGAGCAAGACTCCGCCGTCTTGAATCTGTGATGATTTGCACAGCAATGCGAGCAGGGTTGTTTTGCCCGTACCTGCCCCTCCTATTAGAACAGACAAACGGGCTTCTGAAAGTTCTTTCAGTATGGCAGTTTTCTCTTCCCGCGCCTGCTTCTCGGAATCGGTAAGCTCAGATGCCTGGAATGCCTCGTTAACAATTTTCTCCCAATCTTCCGTCACATAATGTCTTTTAGGAGAATCTACCCGTTTATTTACTGCAGAGCGTATAACATTATCAAACTCCAGCATGCTATTCAATTGGTACGCCTTGCTTCCATCTTCCGTTTCTATTGGGACAAACTCTTTCTCAAAAAACCCCGTCAAGCTGTTTAAAATATCGCTGGTGACGAAACAGATTGGATCGAGTGGTAATTCGTTTATATCAGCAATCATCTTGTTCTGTGGATAGAGGGTATGTCCGTTCTGCCTTTGCAACTCCAAAATACTTACGGCAACTGCCCGTATTCTTCGTTCGTCGTTCTCACCTGAAACTGCTGTAGGTTCTCCAAGAGGATCTTGTTTCCGTAGTTCCCGCGGTGGGAATACTGCCATGTCTACGTTACGGAATGGGACTTGGAATTGGCGTTGCATAAGCCGTGTTTTTTCGTAGATGGCATATGGATTAACAAGCATTTCAGAATCGCTACATTCGAGAAGAACATCCTTATGTTTTCTTCTCCCTTTGTAGTCACAACATTCGTGTTCCCTGTTGAACAAGACATGAGCCTGTTCAAGTGTCAACGAAAAGCGCGAAAGGAGCCAGAACAATGATTTGCGCTCGCCATCTAATCCTAGAAACGCGTTTTTTTCAGTTTTACCAACTCCGGCGGCAACATCAGCAGACAGATGCATTCTCGGTTCTTGAATCGCTTTTTCGAGCTTTGCAATGTAGCTCTCGTCCTCTGTCAACGAACTTTTGATTTCTTCCGCAATTATTATTCCATGCTTAAAGCCCATCACGTAAAGCATAATACCTGCTCCGGGGAAAGCACCTCGGTCTTTCCAGACTTCTGCAAGGCGAGCGTTTGCCCAAGCTATACACTCATCCCAATTACCATCAATACATTGCTTGACTATTCCTAGGGCCTTTATTGTTTGGAGGAGAACGCTAATAACAGCGTCATAGGAAAGGTGTTCAGTGGCATATGAGAATTCGTTAAAGTATTCCTCCTCAGCAAAGACCGTCACGGAGCGAATATCGAAATCTGGGTGTTCTGCAGCATAAAGCATCATTTCACGATATGGCAGCAGGAAACCATTTTTTCGTTCGTCACGAATACTGTGGCCTATCATGGTTTCCCAGAGAATAGAGCGTAGGTTACCTTCATTACTGTGATTGTGTTCAGGCGGTGGAATAACGCTTTCTACAAACCCGATGCCCATTACAACCCGTTTTGAATCCTCAATGAATGGCACCTGCTTGGCATAAGTAATGATAAGAGACTTCTGGGGCAACACTTTCTTGTAAAACTTCTCAAATATAGCCCGTTGGTTACTTGCATCCTGGACCCAATTTGTATTAAACCTCAAATCAGGCTCTCTGTTTTGATCATAGTCAATCTTAAGCACGGCACCATACTCATAGATCCTGACATAAGGCTCATGTTTGAGCTTTTAAGGGTAAGCCCTGAAAAAATCACGGATAAGTTCATCGTCGCGGTAAATTGAAGGATCCAAAATGAGGATCAATGTCCTTTTGGCAGGAGTTCGGGGCCGTTTTGTCCTTTTTGATTTCCCGCAACGTCTTGGCCCCTTAATTGGCAAGTTGTGACCTTGCCCATTTAGCCCGATTAAAGCAATTTCACCATTTCTGAAAGTTTCTTGGCATTTTTGACCGCCAGGGCTTCGAAGTCGTTGTTGAAGTAAGCGTAGACGTCGATGCCTTTTTCAAGTAACGTCTTTACGCGCTGCGCCCAAGGCAGGAGTTCTTCTTCGCTGTAGTCCCACAGGTAAGTATTTTTGCCCAATCCGTGAAAGCGAAAATAGCTGGACTCTGCCGTCACGGGTGCTTCATCGGGAAAACCCCTGCGGCTTATCCCAACGAAGGCGACCTCGTGTTTGGATAAAATTTCCGCGGTCTCGTCTAACTTATCCCACCAGGAAAGGTGCCTGAATTCAATGGCTTGCCTTCTGTGTTTTGGCAAAAGGTGGCAAAATTCGTCCAGCAATGAAGCGTCATATTTAAGCGAAGGCGGAAGCTGCCACAAAACGCAGGAAAGCTGGGGAAGCAAGGCAAATCTGTCGAAGAAATTTTTCACTTCTTCCTCGCAACCTTTGAGGCGCCGGTAATGGGTTATCCTCCTTGAACCTTTGGCGGCAAAATAAAAACGGGGGGGAACCTTTTTAGCCCAAGACCGAAGCATGTTTTCAAAAGGGGTTCGGTAAAAGGACATGTTTATTTCAACGGTTTGGAAATCTTGGGCGTAATAAGAAAGCCTATCGCCAGTCCTTAAGTCAGGTGGATAGTAGTTTCCGTTCCACGATTCGTAAGACCACCCGCTGCAGCCGATTAGGCACTTTCCTTTTTCGTCTTCCCTGGGCCAAGGGTCCCTGAGTCGCCTTTTGGCCCATAGATCGGCTCTTGTCTCCCGCTTTCGGATGACCTCTTGCCAATCCTCTTTGGTGCGCACATGTTTCGGGATCTTTTCTTTTTCGTGTTCTAACTGTAGGTGAGCGATTTCGTGAAGGAGCAGGAACCTGAAAAGTTCAGATGGCGTGATGTCATCGTTTCCCCATTGGCCGTAGTAGTCTTCGGGGTCGAAGCTTTGAAGAATCTCCACCCAGGCTTCTCCCTCGGAAGTTATGGTGATTCGGGCGAACATATCGGCGCCCAGATACTCCCTAAAAATGAGCTTTACTCCCCACGCAGAAGCAAGCTCTTCAAGCCACGTCTTTTCTGCTTCGTTCAGCTTTAACATCTTATTCTCATTAACCATGAGGTTCGTCACCCTTTTTATAAACGAGGCCGCTGCGATGGCATCAATAGAGAGCGCTTAAAAAGTTAAGCAATGGAGCCTAAACGCGTTATATCTTCGCGCAGGCAATTGTACTCAAAGGTCATTTTTTTTCTGGCCAACGCCGGAAAGATGTCGCGCCATGGCAGGTCTTTATCAGCTGTTCCTTCTGTCTTCCAATCCACGACGACTAATTTATCACCCCTGGTAGAATGTTTGCGCACCAGGAAATTAGCAGGATTGGCCCAGTCATATATCACAAGGTCGTGTTCGATTAGAAAATCGTGAAGGTCTTCCAAAAGGTCCAGGGCGTGCTTCAACTTGTCTGGGTTATTTTTCACGTAAACGTCGATGGGTCGTGAAAATGAGCCATCCTCGTCGCGAACGCGCTCGACGACCAGCCCGGGTCCCAGGTTGGTCATCACGATGCCATAACATCTGGGCGCGTGTTCGAAAAATTCTTCGCCTATTTTAAGGGCCACAGAGCGGTAGACTCTTGCTTCTTCTCGGTTAGACCAAAAATCTATGAGCCAGGGCATTAGGAGTCTTTTAAGTCGCTTTCTCGGAGAAATGTGGTAACCTTCTTTCCAAAGCCTGTCAACTTTTATGCATAAATTTGGGTCCCCTGGATGCACGTAAGCCTCTCTTTTACTGCCGCTGTGGATCAAAAGCTCAGGCCTTAGCGTTATTATCTTGTCAGGTTTAAACCGCGGTTGCAGAGCTGGCGATTTAAAAAACATGGGAAAAAGATCGGCCAGGAAATACTTATAGTTATCCTTGGGAAGGAAGGCATTCATCCAAAGCCTTAGAGCTTTTTTGTAAACCTTTTTCGCGCCCCTTAGGTTACCGTTCGCCTTATAAATTTCGGCTAAAAGGTCCAAGTATTGAACCAGATCCGGATGATTTTCGCCAAGTTCTCTTTGGGCTGTGTCCAAAGCTTTTTCCGCATTGCGCAGGGCTTCATCGTAGTTGTTGTCTTGAATCAATTTTTTTATGTTCAAGGCTTCAATGGTATCGTTCAAAGGGGGCGCCTCCTTAAATAAAAATCCTTTATGTATTGTACAACTACATTTCGGTTAGACGAACGATATTGCTAAATTCGTTGCCCTTCTTTAGCATAGTCCAACCAAATGGACGTGCTGGCAACGAAAAAGGTGGATAGATGAGTTCTGTTTCAAGAAAATGACCATGTGATTGGGGGTTGCTTTTCTTGTATGGATGAACGTTAATTTTTTTGTGGCTAAGAGATGACATAAACGCTCCGCCCTCTGCTATGCACGGTAATTCCTGTTCATGGCCACTCATAGGACAACCTGAAAGTTTTTGCTCTAGCTCATCGTCACGGTTCTCAGCGATGTTGGCAAGCCTCAAGCAAGCATTGTTATAGCAAGGCTTGTTACATACTAAACCATTGTAGCCATTATCTTTCCATGGTATACGAATTGAAATGTGTTGTGCCATTTATAAACACTCCTTAGAGTGCTCTTTCCCGTCTTGTGCTAACTTGAGCAATGGCAGCAAAATAGATTGGTAATCAGGAATAGACATATTCATCCTTCCTTTCAATTGGGGCTCTTATTGTCCCATCGTACTCAGTAGAAACACAGCAGCATCAACTACATTACCAATTTCATCAGCGTTTCATAATTGTCTACGACTTCGTACTTAACTTTATCTGTACTTATTGCCTTGAAATGTTCTTTGGCGCATTGAATCTTTGCTTCTTCAATTTTCCTTAGTTCCATTGAAGACAGTGATCCTTTGGTCTCGGCAACAAAATATATATGCTTAACATGACCATCATGGAATGCTATAGCCCAGTCAGGGTTATATTTGCCAACAGGTGTTTGTATGTAAAAACCACTTGGGAGCTTCACGTAAACTGATACTTCATCACAAGTGTCCAGTTTTTCTGCAAAATTTCTTTCGTTGGTAGAGTCGTACAAAATATGATCATAAAGGTGCTTTTGGGCAGGCATGGCATTGTAGCCTAACTTTCCCTTTAGGCTTGGTTCTGTGAAAACAGACATGTCATAAGATGATTCAAGCTTGTTGTATGTGATGTGTTGAATAATTACGGTGGCTTTTTGTTCGTTTATTAGATCTGATGCTTTAATGATGAATTCTTCAGGATTGTTTTTGAACTGATCAAATACTGTAGTGTTTATTCCGGCAAGAATTTTAGCTACGGTTGCCCTAGTGAGGCCTGTTCCCTCAACAATCTTTCCAATCAGATCGTAGGTTATTGTGCTGCTTGCTGTTATATGCAAGGTTTCTTTTCGGCCCTTTTGTCTTACAAAAGACGCCCCGGCTTCTAACTCCTCTTTAGATTTAATTTCTTCCATTGAACCGCTTTCAACATTAAAGTAAATCTGAGAGACTCTCAGGTATTCATCAAGTGCTGCAATAGCTTTTTTAACAAGCTCTTCTGTTTCAAAATCAACAATATACGCAGACTTAACGTTTATGCGTTTCCACAACTCGTTAAATTCACGACATCCAAGTTTGTCTTTGTCAATTTTTAACTCAACGTTTACGCTGCGTGCATTCTCGGCCTCACAAGCCTTTGCATCGTAAATAATATCAATGATGGATATTATTGAGTTTTCAAAGCCTTTGACTTCTTCAGCAAAACTTAACGTCCCAGATTTTTTATCGTCATAATATTTTTCAGTTAGTATGCCCTTTCGGGCATAGCCATTTATGATTAATCCCTCGTAGATGGTTTGAGCCAGGGCATAATCTATTGTTTGCTCAATTCCGTTAAAATCCCTGATAACTTTTCCATTAAACAAGTCAGAATTGATAATTTTTGGGCGGTCAGATACTACCTCGGCCAGCTCTGACTGAAGTGCTTTTGCAAAATTATCATAGCTTTCGCTTGCTACTACGGTAAGAACATTTATTTGATGAACATCTTCACCAATAAAGTTCGCATCCATTCGTTCTCCATCCTGATTGACACTAAGCCGTAGCCCCCGGCCAACTTCCTGGCGTTTGCGGACTTGTGCGTTACTTTGTTTTAGTGTACAGATCTGGAATACATTTGGATTGTCCCATCCCTCACGAAGGGCAGAATGCGAAAAGATAAACCTTACAGGCTCTTTTCTATCTAGCAATCTTTCTTTATTTTTCATGATCAGGTCATAGGCATCGATATCGTCTGAGGTTGATTCTTTTCTGTCAGAGATTTTACTGTCTACAAGCCGATTGCTCTTTTTGTCTATTGAAAAATATCCTGCATGTGTTTCTTGTGGCTGAATTGAGTTTAGATACTTGATATATTCATCTTCTCCCAGTTTGACCTGCAAATTATCCAAAATATTACGGTATTCTTCTTCGAATACGTCAGCGTAAACACCGTTATATGCACTATTGCTCTTATCATACTGCTTATACTTTGCGACCTCATCAATGAAGAACAAGGAGAGCACTTTTATGCCTTTGTAGAACAGTTGGCGTTCTCTCTCAATGTGAGTCAAAATAGTCTCTCGTATCTGTATGCGTCGGAGGTGTTTTTCTGAAACTTTACCAAGAACATCTCCTGCATAGATTTTTATGCCGTTTTTAAACGACACAGAGTTATCCCTGCCATCAATGTTTGTTACCGTGTATCCTTCTTTATATTCTTCCAATCCTCCGGACTGATCGAAAAGATTATATCCGGGTGTCACAATTCTTACTTTTGGGTTAATTCCGTTCTTATGTTTTATGTCAAATTCAAGATTAGCACTGGGGCCTTTGTCTTTGTACAGGTTAATGCTTTCCAGATATAGATATCCCTCATTTGCAGTATTGCCAGATAGCGAGATTCCTTTAACAGCAATTTTTTTGACAAGCTTTTTGTTATAGGCCTCGATTGCATCAAGACGGTAAATCATGTTGTAAACACTGTCTTTTCTATGGGTAGCAGAATAACGAAGTGTAAAAAGTGGCATAAACTTTGTTAGGCGGTCTTTCGTTGCCGGGCCTTCAACAGATTGAGGTTCATCAATAATCAGTATGGGATTTGTCTTTGCAATAATATCTATAGGCCTGCGGCTTCTGAATTCGTCCAGCCTCATGTCAATGCGCCTGGCATCCTTGCCCCTTGCATTAAAAGCCTGAGAGTTGATTATCATTACGTTAATTGCATTATCGCTGGCAAATCTGTCAATTTCTGTTAACTGAGCAGAGTTATAGATAAAGAAACGTATCTTTTTTCCATACTCTTCCGCAAAATGTTCCTGTGTTATCTGAAATGACTTGTACACGCCCTCACGTATTGCAACACTTGGCACAACTACAATATACTTGCTCCAACCATAATTTTTATTAAGTTCGTACATTGTCTTTATATAGGTATATGTTTTGCCCACACCGGTTTCCATCTCGACTGTAAGGTTATATCTTCCTTCCAGTTTTTGAGATGGTTCAATTTGAAATTTACGCTGAATTCTATTTATGTTTTCAAGGATAATTTCATCTGTAAGCTGCGGCACAATCGGTTCATTTCGCCATCCAGTGAAGTCAAACCCAATGTCAGCCTGTTTTTGAGCGGAGTCATTTTTATCTTTAATAAGCCCCTTATCGATCATATAGCTTGGGACAGAATACGGCTGTCCCGCAAAAACATCGCATACAGCTTTGGCCGCTTCAGCCTGAAATTTCTGATGTTTAAACTGTAATTTCATACCATAATATCTCCTAAGAAAAATATTGAAATACAAGAATTATTGCGGTTTTTATATAACTTTCACTTTTGTCTTGGGTGACATCAGTTTGAAAATTTCTTCTACGTTAATTTTTTCTGGACTTGTTCCAAATGAACTGTCACGGAATACAGCTCTAAGAGGTTGACGTTTGGCAATCTCACGAATGACTGATTCGCTTACCTCGTCAGCAAAGCAAGCCATAAGATCTCCGTCATTAATTGTATGTACATCAAAACCATCTATTTTTTCTGTTTTGTGAGCTAACGAGAGAGGCAATCCCCATTCAAGAAGACAGGCAAAGAGTAGATCCATGTCCGTTCTGTCTTCTTTTATGTTGGAAATTAAATCGTTAAGTTGCGCCTGAGAGTAATCTTTTGCTGCATAATAGACATCTTTCATGTTGGTACTGTCCAGTTTAAATACACGGAAACCAATATCAAGATCTTGTTCCAATATCACGGCATCAGTTTTAATTTTTTCTCCTGCCCGACGTATTCTTTCTTTTCCTATTTCACATATATTTTTATAACCAGACCTGTATGCTTCGCTGTCTTTTGTACACTCTTCTTGTAGTTGTACCATAACGAATTTTCTGTTTCCGCCATCGTTGGCATTCAGTTTTAGTACTGCATGAGCCATTGTTCCCGATCCTGAAAAAAAGTCTAGAACGATATCGTCATCCTCACTATTTGTTCCCATTTCACATATTCTCATCAACATCTCAACTGGCTTGGGATAGTCAAAGACTTTACCGTCCATTATCTCTTTTACTAATAAAGTTCCTTTTTCTGTATTGGTATCTTTATCCCACCAAACAGAGCGTGCCATCATTTTTGATTCTCTATACTTTTCAACAATCATATAGCTGCCATTTCTCATTGGCTTAGCGCAAATATTAATATTCAAATTGGCTTCAGATTTTTGTTTGCCCCACCGCCAAACGGTATTAATACCCTGGGAAGCCAGGGGATACAACTCAATCCATCCATTTTGTTTTTTTAAAGATATCGGATGCAAACTATATTTATCTTCTTCATAAGGGTTAATGTAAAATGGATAATATAAATTCGGACGGTTCTCTTTATTGAATTTTATATTTCTATTTCTCAATTCTCTTAATTCAAATCCACCTAAATCATCATTCATCGTAAATTCGTTATTTGAATCTTCAATAAGGTTAATTCCTGTTGATGGTGATTTTCTATATACGATCACATAGTCGTGCATTCTTGCAACACCACCGTAATCTCGTCCTCTGGGGTTAGCAACCACCGTAATTTGTCCAATAAAATTACTTTCGGAAAATACTTCGTCACAAATTTTTTTCAAATTAGCAACTTCATTATCATCAATACTTATAAAGATTGCCCCATCGTCCCTTAACAAATTTCTAGCTAGTTGTATGCGTGGCAACATCATAGAACACCAATCAGAATGAAATCTCCCATTGCTTTCAGTGTTTCGGAACAAACGATCGCCGCTCTCGTCATAAACACCGGCCTCTTCATCGTACTCGTCCTTGTCTTGCGTAAAATTGTCTCGGTAAACAAAATCGTTGCCTGTGTTATAAGGAGGGTCGATATAAATCATCTTGATCTTTCCAAGATAGCTCTCTTGCAAAAGCTTTAAAACATCAAGGTTGTCACCCTCGATGTAAAGATTGCCAGTCGAGTCCCAATTTTTGCTTTCCTCTTTACATGGACGGAGAGTCTCCCGGATAGGTTCGTTGGCCTTAATGATCGAAGCTTTCTTTCCAACCCAAGTGAAATCGTATGCCTCATCACCTTCCAACACATCAGCAGATAATAACTGCATAAGCAAATCAAAGTTGATTGCCTTCTTGAGTTTGCCGTCCTTACCCCTAGATTCTGTGATGACATTGGGGAACAATCTACCGATCTTTTCTATGTTTTGCTCTGTCATATCAGTAGATTCCATTCTTAATTTATCCATTAGTAATTTCCTCCCCAGTTTCTTGTGGCTCTTGTTGTGATGTAACAATCTCTTTGATTTTATCAATCAATGGCTTAAATTTTTGAAAAACTGATGGTTCATAATTCTCCTCGATATCTTCTAAAAAAGCTTTTTTGTCAAACTCCTCATATTCAGTTATTGCACCATATCCGTTGGTTTTTTTCTTTTTTGGATAAAATTTATCTGTAAAGAGTTCCATTGGATATAAATTCTCTATCCCCACCGTAGCCTTAGTGTTTTCAGCATTTTTAGTTATAATGAACTTGTAAAAGTGTTCGTTCTCTGGCAAGTTAGTATTTGTAAAATCACAATCCCAAACGAAAAGATATTTTGCCATAGGATTAGAATTGAACATCGCTTCATATGCCTGTTTTAGCTGTTCTTTTCCAGTTTTATCGCTGTAAGGGAAATCTAATTTTCCCAATAGCGAACTATCCAATATGCTAATCGCCTTTTTTATATGTCTGCAATTATGCCCCTCTGAAACAATTTGAAATTTTGCTGATCCTACTTGTTTTTGTAAGGAATCGAACATGGCTTTGTATTGCGCGTTTTTCTCAATCATCGCGTTATACCCTTCGGCGAATACATCCGTTGTTTCTAAGTCCGCAACAACGCCGTTCTTATCTAAATCGATTACACGAGTTCTATGATTTGTGACCTGGTTTTGTGTCAAGCCCATTGCAATAAAAGGCGAATGAGAGCTAACAATGAACTGTACATTTGGGAAAAGTTGCATCAGATTAGGAAGCACATCTTTTTGCAAACGAATGTGCAGATGCTTATCAATCTCATCAATAAGCACAATTCCAGTTGCTTGATGTATAAGCTGGTTTGGGTGTATCTTATCAAATTGCTTTACAATTTCGCAGAACAGGCATATTAAGGCACTCTCACCAGCGGACATATTGAAAATTGAAGGATATATTGTTTTAGACCAATTCCCTGATGCATCTCGTTCTACTACTTGAATGCGCGTTGCTCCGGCATTTCTTTGACCTATGCCGATAGATAGTTCCTTTTCTGACTTGATGGATAAAGCATTTGAAAATATTAAGTTAATGTTATTAAATAAAGTTTGAATGTTTGAATTATTGCTATACAGTCGCATGTCTAATACTACATCCATTAACCAATTGGCCAATCCTGGCAGATCACTTATAATTTCTATTGAATTTACCAAATGACCTGAAAAATTAGGTTCTAATCCATAGTTAATTGATATTTTATATGGATCATTAAGATAGCCTGGCTGTTCATGTCTATAGGATGGCAAATAAGTAATTATATTATCTTTAAATAATTGTTCTATGGATTTTTTATCAGATTCAGAACAATATTTAATATTGTTTGACTTATCTAATTCACTTTGTAGAGAATCAAACTTTATTGTGCAATCATCAGGAACGATACTCTCGAAATCCTTTTTGTTGGTTTTTCCACGCAAGCTGACATAGTCGATGGTCTTATTATCCGCAAAAAATCGGATAAAAACTAATTGGGGTTTGTTACTCTCGATACTGTACGTTGGTGAAGAAATACGATAATATTTGTTTTCTTTACCTTCAAATTCGTTAGGACACGACTCACGAGCCATTTCATACCAAGCATCAGCGATATGAGATAGTATAGTTGTCTTACCGCCACCATTAACTGCACTTAAGACTGAAATCCCTTTTTCAAAAAAGTCTAGCTCGATATGCTCAAAAGGGGCATGATTATGTAAAATCATATTTTTGATGACTAAACTCATTTTATATTACCTCCAATTGTTTTTTCAGTCGTTTAAGTTCTCTACTTAACTCAAATTGTCGGTTGAACTGCTTCTCGCGCTGGATCTTATTTTCGAGGATTGCTATTTGTTTCTTGATTTTTTCTATTTGATTGTTCTGTTCAATGACTTCATCAAGCTCTTCTTCTATTTTTATTTCAAATTCCCCGACCTCAGAGACAAGATATTTCCATAGATCATCAAGATTTAAGCCATGAAATTCCGGTTGGATAGTTCTATTGCTGCTCCAACCCGTTTTGAAGAGTTTGTTATGGAATATTACAACCTGCTTTTCTCCCTCGTAATTCAGAGAGAAGATTATCTTAAATGGCATTTGTTTTGCTATTTTTTCAAGAACTCTTAAGTCGGCTTCTTGCTTTTTCAGCTCAATATTTATGATGTTGATCTCTTTAACTTCTTCGCCTGCGCTAAGATTACAGGTTAGCGGTGAAATGCTTTTAGCAAGAGTTATTTTCTTGATATCAGTGACAAATTTGTTTTTGATATCAGGTGTAATGTCTAAATTTCGAAAGAACGCTTCTTTCGGTATCGTTTTGTTTAATGTTTTCCCAAGCGGTATCTGTATCATGTTATTTAACCACTAGGAAGCAGATCAGTTCGAAATCATCTAATCCGTTTATTTCATTGGAAAGGAATGATTGTGCCCCATTTTTGAAAAAGCTGTCGATGTCTTTTTCTTCCTTGACTTCTACAATTGAGTTTATTGCCTTACTGAGCAATTCGGATAAACGGCGCATATCCTTGCCGTCTTTTGTTTCTTTGTTGAAGGCAATGCATAGATCCTTTTCGGGTTCTTGCTTATTCTTACAGAGTAATCTCATTATATCCAGCATTTTCTTTGGTTCTGTATGATCACAGACAACCTTTCCATCATTTGTGATATAGGTCATATAGAAGGGGTGGAGACGGTTTTGGCTGTCGATATTCACTTCGCTGTTAATATTTTTCAGCACATAAATTACACCCGGCGGAGTATCTTCATTAGCACCGACAAGAGCGTGCATTCCAAAAGGCGCTCGTTCAATCTCTGGGTTATTCTTTATATATTCAAGAAGATCCATACGAAATTCATTTAGTCCAAGATCCATTATCGATATCCCACCGGACATATCTTCGATGTCGACAACTTCTTCTTGCAACCGTTTAAGTTGCTGTTTGCGATATTCCAAATCGCCTTTTTCTTCGGCACTTAAAAGGTTATCGTCACCGGTTGAAGTGAGAACAGATATTTTCATCCTTGTTTCAACTCTTGCCTTAAGGTTTATATACTCATCCAAAGTTAGATCCGGCCAGAAGTTAACAAGCTGGATAGAATCATTTCGGCTGCCTATTCGGTCAATTCTTCCAAATCTTTGTATTATGCGAACTGGGTTCCAATGGATGTCATAGTTAATTAGATAATCGCAATCCTGCAGATTTTGTCCCTCAGATATACAGTCTGTCGCTATTAAAACGTCAAATTCAGTTTTGCTATTGGGCATCAATAGATTCTTCTCTTTTGATATCGGAGAAAAGCATGTCAGCACAGTATTGAAATCTGCTTTTAATTTAGGGACAGTAGTCCTGCTTTCAATCGAACCTGTCACCATTGCAGAATCTAACCCAAAATTGTTTTTGACGAATGCACTTACATGCTCAAATAAATATATCGCAGTGTCCGCGAAAGCTGTAAATATCAAGATTTTCCTGTTGTTGTCATTGATCGGATTGTTTAACTTGTCCATTATTGTACTGAAAAGAGTCTGTAGTTTTTCATCGTGTTCCGGAGTTATCTCTTTAATCATCAAAATAAGCAGAGACAATGTATCTCTGTCTTTGATAAGGTCAGCACGCCAAGATAAATAATCCATGTCAACTAAATCAATCTTGATTTTCTTGCCTATTGTAAAAATATCTGTGTTTTGTTCTTCATAATCTAGCTCACTCATGTTGCTAATATCAATAAGGTCCAGATTTGCATGACCTGTTTCTTCGAATTCATTTATTGTATCTATTGTTTGACTGATAAAGGCTAGAACCCTTGTCAAAGTTAACTGGAATGAATGGACAGAGCTTTCAAGACGTTTTAGAAGATTAATACTCATTAGCCGTCTTATACCCTGTTCGCGGCCTGTCTGTGTCAGGTTCGAATCCTCAATGTCAGCGGCGCTCAGATATTTGTGTTTCTTGCTCTCGTGGATAAAGTTTGAAGGAGTGTATATTGAGAGATTCAGCAGCATTAGCTGGCCATATATTTGGTTGTAGTTTATTGCGTCATTAAGGTGGGTCAAGCTCGGCCTTAAAGAGATAGGCCTCAGCCGTTCGGGGAATTCTCCAACTTCAGCCATGTTGTAGTATTTTTCAATATGTTTTCTCGATCTTGCTATTGTTACACTATCCAGTAGCTCAAAAAAATCAAAGTCCAATTTTTTAAGCAACGTATCAGTTGTTCTATCTAAGGGTGAAAGTTTGCTCCACTCGTTAAAAGCCTTCTGTGACGTTCGGAATATTTCGTCTATCGACTTTGTTGTATTCAGCTTTGTGTTAATTATTTCAGCGTTGCCTTCGTATGCCAGGGCAAGCTGATTTTTTAAGTCAATAAAGCGATTGTTCACCGGCGTTGCGGAGAGCATTAGAACCTTAGTTTTAACACCTGCCCGAATTACTTTATTAAGCAGACGCAGATAACGATTTTCTTTGTCTCCCGCTTCTCCGGATAACTCCCCACCATTACGGAAATTATGTGATTCATCAATGACAAGGAGGTCGTAGTTTCCCCAATTTAGCCTGTCTAAATCAAGTCCGTTAGATTTTCCGGAGTTTCTTGAAAGATCTGTGTGATAAAGGACATCATAACGAAGCCTATCTTTGGCAATAGGGTTATTAACATAATTAGCTTTGAATGTATTCCAATTGTCTGTTAGTTTTTTGGGACATAATACAAGAACAGATTTATTCCTGTTTTCATAGTATTTAATTACCGCCAGGGCTGTGAAAGTTTTTCCAAGTCCTACACTGTCCGCGAGGATACAGCCATTGTATTTTTCGAGTTTGTTTATAATGGCTAAAGCCGCATCTTTTTGGAAATCATAGAGCATATCCCAAATCTTGCTTTCTTTGAACCCGGTTGCTTCATTGGGAAGGACATCTTCCGATATGTCTTCAAGAAATTCGTTGAAAATATTGTAGAGTGTCACAAAATATATAAATTCGGGAGGATTTTCGTTGTAAGCTGTTGTGATGTTGTTGATTACTTCTTCAGTTACCCCTTGCAACTTTGTCTTGTCATTCCAAACGCTGTCAAATAGTGTAATAAATTCTTTGCTATGAGGGGACTCTAGCTTTGTGACCATGTTGTAAGTGTTATTGCCTCTTTCACACCCAATATCAACTGTCGTAAAGCCGTTCATTGGCATGTAGGTCGTTGCATTTTCTTGATGCTCAATATTCATAAACCCGCCCATGTTTTCGTTTGTAATGTTTGATTTGAAGGTAACTTTTTTCCGAACCCACTCAGCGCATTCTTTTGCAACTGCTTTCTGGGTGAGCTCATTGCGTAGTTTTACCTCAAACTGAGTTCCATGGAGGCTTTTTTCACGCTCCAAGCGAGGGATGTAAAATTCCCTTTTTTCTTTTGGAGCCTTTTCTGTAACAAATGTTGGAGAAGTGAAAATGAAACGGAGCTCTTGAATATCTTCAAGTTGTTCTTTCAATTCTTGAAAAGCATAAATTGAAAAGAAAGCAGCTGCGATAGATACGCGGCTATTAGGGGAAATCGTGACTTGGAGGTCATCTTTTACAGTCTTAGTAATGTTGTTGAATATCTCCATATGACTACCTCAAATTAAAATTAATTGATTTAAATTTAATTATTACAGGCCAATGCCTGATTATTAGCAACGAGGCAGAAGTATCATTTAGCAAAATTAAAAACACAGGCAAAGTTAATATTGTAAGGAAGCTGTAATGAAATTTGTCATAAGAAAAAGCAATCGTTTCTGCGTTCAATTCTACCCCATATCGATATCAATAGTTCACTTTATACAGTTAATCATAACTTTTTTCACGGATTTATAATCTGAACTATAGAGATAAAAACTTTTTTCAGAAATTTGCATCTGCTGTTTGTTCTTTTCGGCCATGATTTTTGATTGTCAAGAAATTTTATGTTTTTCGGGTGCTGCGACCATTGATAAATTGTTTTTTGGGGAAAAAATAATTGGAACTTGGGTTAATTTTAATGCGAAAGCGTATATCGATAAGTATAAATAGTCACAGGGTTCTCACTTCTATGTATTATTGTATCTTATTATTTCGTTATTGGTTAACAATGATTTTGGATAAGTTGATATTTCTTCGGTCATAAAGTCCTGCGGATGCTGTTGTGAAGCTCATCCCCGGGACATTTGCCTCCTTCCTTGAAATGCTATTTCTTCATTAAAATAGGCCCCGAAAAAACTTTTTTTGAGAGATTTGTCCATGCCGTTTGTTATTTTCGACCCTCCTGTGCACTATTAATAGTATCAGGCACGAAAGGAGGAAAAAAAATGGCAAGTATCAATCCTATTTCCACGTCGATCCGTATGTCCCTTAATCTGGGAATGGTCGATGGCAAAGCGGTCGAGAAGACTGTCAGCATCAACACTCTGGACAATGAAATTACTCCGGATGCCGTTGACGCAGTTGTAACCGCGCTTGAGTCTCTTCTCGAATATCCCGTAATAGAGACAAAGCAGTATGAGACCGGCCTTATCGTAGAGTAGGGCTGAATGAAAAATTGATTTGAGGAAGGAGGGTGGTATTTTGAAGACTATCAAACTTAAGTTCCTTACGGATGCAGGGAAGGCTTTCAGCGTGAGCATGAACTACGCGGATCCGGCACTTGCCGAGGAGGGGGGAGCAGCCCTGGTGCAGTCTGCAATGGACGCACTTATGCTTCAGCAGCCTTTTGGCGTTACTTTGGCAGCTGCTGACGGCGCAGAGCTGATCGACCGTACAGTCGTGGATATCATATAAGCGGCGGGGAGGCGCGCTGAAATGCGCGCCTTTTTCTGAACTTATTGCGAATATTCCCAAGATTTTTACTAGCAAGACTATTTACAAATAGCAAATAAAGGAGGGTAAACGAAAAAAATGGAAGAGTTCATGGCAAACGTGCTCCAGAGCGGTTTTTCGGTCGCTGTCGCCTCTTATCTGCTGATAAGGATGGATCATAGGCTTGAAGAGCTGACAAGGGCAGTAGTCAGGCTTGGGAGCGTTATTGAGGGGAAAGGGGATTGACCGAAGGTGAAAGATTCGCTTTTATTTAAAATCAGGAGTATCCTAGTTTTTGTGTTGTTCAATTTAAAGTTTTTCGATAATAAAAGGTCAAAAAGATGAGGTTGAACGATTTTCAGCTTACGGAGAACTTCAACCTGAAAGAGTTTGAGTGTCCCTGCTGTCACACTGTCCTGCTGCACCCGCTGCTCGTTTTGAAACTGCAGAAATTAAGGGATGAATGGGGGCGACCGTTGATCATAAACAGCGGTTACAGATGTGAAATTCACAACAGGGAAGTGGGGGGTGTTAAGCGGAGCCTGCATAAAGTCGGGCAGGCGGCGGACGTGAGGGTTCCCGCATCGGAACAGGAAAGGTTTCGTGATCTGGCTTTGAGCTGCGGTTTCAGCCGTGCGATAAGCTACGGGAACAGGCATTTCATTCATATAGAAATAGGAGGATAAGTAAATACGTTGAATACTAATACCGAGATGATGAAAGAAGAGTTGATCGCAAAGTATGAACCATTGGTAAAGGCAACCGCAAAACGCTACGCCGGCAGAGGCGCAGAATATGAAGATCTTGTCCAGGAAGGTTATCTTGCCCTCTTGATCCTGAATGAGAAATGTACAGACAAAAACTGGCTTACGGCCTTTATAGCAAGTCGACTTCCCGGATATGTCAGGACAGCCGCCCAGAGACTCAGGGGGCTGAGAAGAAAGACAAATTTCGCGGATTTCGATACCGCAGCCGATCATGTCATAGATCCTTCAGAGATAGAGAGAAGGCTGCTTTTTGAAATTTTGGAGATACTGAGAAGGAAACTCAGACCCGGTGAATTCATTTTGGCGCGAGATGCAATGGATGGCTGGACACAGAGCGATCTTGCAGGAAAAAACAACATCACCCAGCAGGCAGTCTGCGCGAGGTTAAAAAAGATCCGAGCAAAGCTGGAACCGGTTTTTTTAGATAGAAGTTAGAAGTATGCCGGAGATCCTTCCGGCGGCAAGCAGCTTATAACAATGGTGAAACTGCGACAAATACGGTCGCGTGAAGCAATGGTGAAGCGGTAGTGAAGCGGTTGTAAGGGCTGCAACCCCCCAAAAAATTGGCAAGCAATGGGCAAGGGCAGCCGGGGAGAGCACCGGCGGCAAGCAATAGGCAAGCAATGGGCAAGCAGTAGGCAAGCAGTTGTAAAATCGGGCAACCTTAGAAGATCGGTAAAACCTTTGACAATGATCAAAACCTTTTAGAAAAACCCCTTCCTTTATTCCTTCTTATATATAATTCGGTCAAACGATCGTCAAACATTGTCAAACAGTAGTCAAACGGTTGTAAGAACGCAAAGCACCGTCGTCTCCGAATGCTACTACGATGGCGAAGTGCGGCATGAAGATGCCGCGCGAAGTGGCGATCCTCATCGCCGAGAAGGGCCGGCATAGCCGGCGAGAAGTAGTCGCAGACCCTGAGAACCTAGGTTCCCTCTCCGTCATTCCCGTATGCCTCACCTCATCGTCTTCCCGGTATGCACCACCCTCCGTCTTTCCGGTATGCCTTCGAGCCTGGATCCATTGTTTTTTGTCTTTTTATCGTCTCCCTCGAGGGCTCTCCCGACAACCCCATACCGGAATGACGATCGTGAATGAGTCGGGGGACGACGGTGAGGGAAAAGGTCAAAATCAGGACCCGGATCCCGGCTCACGGACATACCGGGATGACGATGAGGTCGGGCATACGGGGATGACGGGAATTTTGAACCTTCGCGGCCTTTGGCCGCAATTCTCCGCGATGGGAAGCGGGCAAATTCTCCAGCGACGATCCTCGCGAATTCTCCGCAGTGTGATCCTTGCTGCAATCCCTCTTCAGACCAAGACGCACTTCCTCCATAGGTTTATAATGTATCGGTATGGGGGTGACGAGGATTTTTGAGGAATTAAGAAAGGGTATTGAAGCTGGCAAGAAGCTTGATGTTCTGGAGAAGTTCCAGAACCTTATTCTGTTGGGACTTTCTGTTCAGACAGATTTTTTCAGGCAAACCGCAATGTTCGGAGGGACAGCGCTTCGGATATTCCATAATTTGCCAAGGTTTTCCGAAGACCTTGATTTTACTGTGATCTCACACGGTGCTGATTTTTCCCTTGCTTCCTATAAAGAACCGATGTCCCATTTTTTTGGGGATATGGGCCTTGATGAAGTAAAGATAAACATAAAGGAAGAGGGAGAAGACGTTTTAAGAGGAAGCTTTGTTCTTTCAATTAAGAGGTCCGTGAGCCTGAGAGTAAAAATAGACGTCGAAAAACCGTCGACCGATGTCATGCCACAAACGGAGACCCTTTACGGTTCCTATCCATATAATTACTCCGCACGTTTATGTACCCTGCCTTCATCCTTTGCCGGAAAAATGGACGCGATAATTCATCGCAAATGGGGCAGCAAGCGAGTCAAGGGGCGCGACTGGTACGATTTTCTCTGGTACATGAGGAAGGATACGGAACTCGACATATATTGGCTCGAGGCACGCTTGAAGGAGAAGGGGACCCTTGACCCTGACAAGAAACTTACGCCCGAACTTCTGGGAGAGATGTATGAAAAGAGGGCTGCATCAGTTGATGTGGGTGAAATACTGCGAGACGTACAGGGCTTTATGACTGAAGAGATTGAAAAAATGAGCTCTGCTTCGTGGACCCCGGAATTATTCCTTCTCCAAAAAGATAAGCTTGTCGATTCTGCAAAAAGATACCTCCTTGCGCACAGATCCTAATTTTTGATTCCTGTAATTCATCACGCTTGAATATATTTTTTATGTATAGTAAACTCTAATAATTAGATGTTATTGTACATAAAATAGAATTTATTTGAGCGAGGTGATGTCGCATGACCGATATCGAGCTGCTTAAGGGGCTGGATACGGAGATTCCCGGATGGGTGCTGCAGAGCAGGCTGGCCGAGAGGGGCTATACAAATATATGGCAGAAGATAGAGGGACTTATGTCGGATGGCTTGATCGAAAGGGTAATGCGCGGCTGGTACTGTCTCGGCCCCCTTCTTCGAACGAGGCAGCCCTCCCTTAGGTATCTTGCGTGCAATGTCTACGGCCCCGCCGCAGTTTCGGGAAACCTTGTCCTCTTTGAAGCGGGACTGATCCCCGATGCCGTTGCTTCAGTCACAGCTGTCACGCCAAAGAGAAGCCGAAGCCTAAAGACACCCTACGGAAATATCCATTGGCTCACAGTTCCCCGGTCGTCTGTATTTATTGGCACATACGCTGTAAAAGACCCCCCGGGATATATCAGGGCAACGACCGAAAAGGCACTGCTGGACCAGCTCTACATAATCAGGTACACCCCGCAGAGCTACAGTCTCTGGCAAGCTTTCATCCTTGAAGACCTCCGGATCGACAAAGATGCTTTAGAAAGTCTGGACCTCACAAGCATGTATGAGCTCGGCAGGACATATAAGTCCCCAAAGATCATAAAGCACATAAAGTGGTTTCAGAAGTATCTGGGGATACCTAATAAATAGCCCTTTCTAGGTGGACCTGTGGCTTTACAATGCTTCGCGAGCTGCTTGAGCAATTGTGATTTAGAGCGGCGCTGACTTAGCAAAGCTTGCGGAGCCTTCCTTCGACGTATTGATATACGCCTTCGAAAGACTCCACTGCGCATTGCGTCGTTATCATTCGCTCTAAATCCCAATTGCGATATGGCAGTGGCTATCAAGGGTCTATGGGAAATGCAGCCTCTGGGCTGCGGAGAATTCGCGAGGATCGTCTCTGGAGAATTTGCTCGCTTGGGTCGTCAACACTTGCCCACGCTTGCCTATTGCTCGCCGCGGATGCTATCTCCGCCAGCTTTCAATGTTAAAAAACTTTGCTCCCAGTATAAAAAATAGTTTAACTTTACCTAAATATAGAGTAATATGTTTATCATTATAAAGCAGTAAAGCTCAGCCTTTTTTTAATTCTTTTGCAATGAAGGGGAGGCCTTGTATGAAGACCAGGATACTTGTAGTTGACGACTCTGCGGTCGACAGGATGATCATCAGCAATATGCTGCTTGATTTTGATGTATTGGAAGCCTCCAACGGTATCGAAGCCCTTAGCCTGATAGATGAAGACCCCGATATTGACCTTGTGATCCTTGATCTGTTCATGCCCGAAATGAATGGTTTTGAACTGCTTGTGCGGTTAAATTCTGATGACAAATACAGCAGGGTACGCGTTATCGTCCTGACTAACGCCGATGAGATCGAAAACGAGATCAAGGGGCTCAAAATGGGTGCTGTTGATTACATCAGAAAACCGGTGAACATGGAATCCCTGAGGGCAAGGATAGACATCCATGCCAAACTGAAGGAAGCACAAAAAGTGGTAGAGAAGCACAATCATCATCTGGATCAGCTGGTCGCGGAGAGGACAAAAGAGGCTGAAGCTGCTACGGACATAACTATCCGCGCCCTGGTCGGCCTGCTTGAGACCAGGGACATTGAATCCTTCCGGCATACAACAAGGACACAGATGATCATGAATACCCTCTGCGAGAGCTTAAGGTCAAACGACAAATACAAGGATATCCTCACAGGCGGCTATATATTTGAACTAATCAGAACGACCCCCCTTCACGACATAGGCAAGGTGGGGATACCGGACAATATTTTGTTGAAGCCGGGCAAACTGACGCCGGAAGAATTTGAGATCATGAAGAAGCATGTCAATTTTGGAACTGAAGCGTTGAAGAAAGAACAACACTGCAAGGAAGAAGATCTTCCCTATTTTGTTAAGATCGCACTTGAGATAATCGGTGCACACCATGAAAAATACGATGGCAGCGGCTACCCCCTCGGCATCTCGGGAGAGGATATTCCTCTGCCCGGCAGACTGATGGCGATAATAGATGTTTACGACGCTCTCATGACTAAGCGGGTATATAAAGAGGCATGGCCCTTCCCAAAGGTCGTGGAGTGCATCAGGGAGGAGAGAGGCAGGCATTTTGATCCCGATATCGTTGACGCTTTCATGGAAAGGCTGGAAGAGATACACGGAATATCAGTCAAATATGACGCGTAAAGAGGGTCAGTAAATGAAAAAGATTTTTTGGCTCTTAGTCCTTATTTTCATTGCGTGTTTTTCTTGTGGAGCCGCTGCGGCTTCTCCATTAAATCTGACTCCTGAAGAGATCAGTTTCATAAAGATACACCCGGAGGTCCGGCTGGGCGTTGACCCCAGATTTGTCCCCTTTGAATTTATTGACTCGGACGGCAAATACAAGGGGATAGCGGCAGACTACATAGGACTCATTTCACAAGCTGCCGGGATCAAAATGACAGTGGCCATGGGACTGACATGGACCGAGGCATATGACATGGCCCTTGATCGGAAGATAGATGTCCTTCCTGCAATAGGCAAGACTCCCGAAAGAGAAAAGCATTTTCTCTTCTCCGAACCGTATTATCACTTCAAAAGAGTCATCGTAATAAGGAATACGGAAAAAGGCATCAAAACCATAGAAGACCTGTACGGCAAGACTGTTGCTGTCCAGAAACACAGCTCACACCATACATATCTTTTGTCATACCCGAAAATAAACCTCAGCCTCTATGACTCTGTCGAAGCAGCACTGACTTCTGTCGCAAACGGAACTGAAACAGCATTTCTGGGCAACCTGGCAACGACACACTACCTGATCAATTCCACAGGGCTGACAAACCTGAAGTTCATTGCCTTTGAGTCAGATAAACAGCAGCCGCTATTCTTTGCGGTAAGGAAGGACTGGCCTGAGCTGGTCTCGATAATAAACAAGGGGCTTGCGACTATAACTCAGGAACAGAGGATCGCCATCAACGACAAATGGATCAACGTTGAAAGCGGTGTTGATTATGGTCCTATATTAAGAAAGCTCTTCTGGGCGTCATTCTTTGTCATTGCAATATGGGCGGTCTCACTCTTCTGGATACTGAGGCTGAAAAGGGAGATCGAAAAACGCAAAAAGATCCAGGCAGACCTTGAGATCGCAAAGCAGGAGGCGGAGTCAGCGAACAACGTGAAGTCAAGCTTCATGGCCAGGATGTCGCATGAGATAAGGACCCCGCTGAACGCCATTACCGGCATCGCATATCTGATGAAGAAATCCGAGACTTCCCTTACAAAAAAGATGTATATAGAAAAGATAATTCAGGCCTCCAACAACATGCTGAGCATAATCAACGACATACTGGACTATTCGAAGATCGAGGCAGGCAAAATGGAGATGGAGAACATCTCCTTCAACATGGACGATCTGCTGAAGAGCGTTGTGGACATAGTTTCGTACAAGATAGACGAGCGTGGGATAGGCTTTGAACTATCAAAGGATCCCAGGATCCCGACATGGTTTTACGGCGATCCCAAGCGTATTGAACAGATACTGATCAATCTAATCAATAATGCTGCGAAATTTACCGAAGAGGGAAAGGTATCATTCGAGATCAAGCTTACGGCCAGGGACAAAGATGATTGTCACCTTATGTTTTCCATTACGGATACAGGCATAGGAATGTCGGAAGAACAGATGAGCAACCTATTTACTCCCTTTTCACAGGCTGACGCGACTATCAACAGGCGCTTCGGAGGGACGGGGCTGGGTCTTTCGATCGTCAAAAACCTGGTCGAAAGCATGGACGGAGATATAAAGATATACAGCACGGAGGGAGTCGGTTCGACCTTCCTTGCGAATATCAGCCTCAAGGTCGACCGGGAGAAAGAGGAGCTGCACACCCGTGAGATGTCCGCCTTCTACTTCAGGAACATCAAGACTCTGGTGCTTGAGAAAACGGGTTCCAACATGAACATTATCGACAGTTACCTCCGCTCCCTCGGGATGCACTGCGAACTGACCACCTCGGAAGAGAGTGCCGGGATAATGCTTGAGACAGCGAATAAGCCCTACTCAAGCCCCTTTGACCTGTTTATCCTCGACTACGATACGCCAGAAAAAAAAGGGTTCAGCTTTGTGGAAACGCTGCGCCAGGGGAACAGGATAACGAAAATGCCGCGCATAATTATGCTGCTGCCGTCAATGAGGGAGGACCTCTTTAACGCCCTTGACGCAAACGGGATCGACCTGGGAATAGGAAAGCCCGTGATACCGTCGATACTCTTCAATGGTATCCTTGATATTTTCAAGGAAAGGGCTTTCGTGGCAAACAAGGTGGTCGGGGATGATACGGATACTGAGACAGAGGAAGAGAGATCGAAATGGACGGGAGAAAGTTCTCACACTGTACTCCTTGTGGAGGATAACACGACAAACCAGATGATAGCAAAGTCCCTGCTGGAAGATGCCGGATTTACCGTGATAATCGCTGACAACGGAAAAGAGGGAGTAGAGTCCTTCAAAGAGAACAAAGATAAGATAGACCTGATACTGATGGATCTCCACATGCCCGTAATGAACGGCTATGAAGCTGCATCAGCGATCAGGGAGATCTCAAAGGATATTCCGATAGTCGCAATGACAGCGGATGTTGTTATGGGAGTAAAGGAAGAGTGCATGAAGCACGGGATATACCAATATATAAGCAAGCCCTTCGACCCTGAAAAATTCTCTGATACGCTGAAGGAAATGATCGGCAAGGGTGCTGCGGCAGAGGCCGTCAGCCCTCCCGCACTTCTTGACAGGGAAAAGGCCCTCATCCTTTTAGGCAACAACGAAGAACTCTATAAGGCCGTCCTTAAGGAATACCTGAATGAAAACCTTGAAACTCACAAAAAGCTCCTGAGGGCGATCGATGAAAAGAGATATGAAGAGGCTGCGGAAATGCTGCACAAGCTGAAAAGCAGCACCGGAAGCATAGGCGCCACAGAGGTCTACAAGAGAGCAGTCACTCTCCAGAGGGCTCTCATGGATAAAAACGAGGAAATGATAGCAGGAGATAAGGATGAGTTTGTGGCAATGCTTAGAGAACTGCTTGAGCATTTAAATCGTGGGGAAGGCGGATAAACCATCCGCGGGAAGCTGCGGTACATAAAAAAGGTCAGTGGGAACGGAATCTCCCCACCGACCTTTTTTATGTTTTACAGTTATTGCTATTCGGCTATTTTGAAGGGTACTATCGACTCGGGGGCGATGACCCTGAAGGTGAAGGTCTCGGTGATGAAGAAGGTGACATCGGTGTTGGTGTGTGACTGGTAGCCGATGGAGAAGTCCTGGCCGATGATCAGTTCGCTGTTGCCTTCCTTCATCGATACGAGCATGCATGTATCGTACTGGGGGGAGAGGACTATGCGTCCGTCTTCGCCGAGAATGTCCTTGACCCTCTTGAAAAGGGGGTAGCCTTTGGCGGAGGTCTTGATCTTTGTCCATAGCGGGAGTGAGCAGACCAGTGCATAGGGGCCTGCCATCGAACGGCTGCCGAGGGTCGTTATCGCCTGAACTATTGAAGCAACTATGCATTCGTCCTCAAGCCTGAGTTCAACGGGTTCATTGTCGGCTTCAAGTTCCAGGCCGAGGATGCCTGCCTCTTCCAGTCCCTGGAATACTGCTGTGTCTTCAAAAAGAGCTGCCTTGCGGGCCGCTTCGATGACAGGGGTGAAATCTACAGTCTTTGAATTCCTGCTGATGTCGTCAAGGTCCCACATGGACATTGTGAAGGGGACTCTGATCTCGACCATCGGGAGGGATTCGCGGATGCCGTAGCTTACGTCTTCGACCGGTGTTTCCTCTACCAGAGACAGTGTGCCCTCTGATACCGCATCGATGTTCCAGCCGAGCGGGCCCTTTACGTCTACCGCTTTCCTTCCGGCAAGGACTCCCTTAAGGGCAAGTGCCGCCTGTTCGTCTATCTCTTCCCATGCAGCGGGTACAATTGGAGCCAGTGATCTTTTAAGAATGTCCATATATTGATCCTCCTTTATGTATTGATCGATGTATTAAAGTTTGCCTATGCCGAGATCGGAGAGACCGCCTGACGCCGCACCGGCTTCGCCGCCGTCCTCGTGTGCTCCGAGCGGGGCCGAGGTGAAGAGGTAGTCATTCAGTTCCTTGTCCCATTCATCCATGTTGCGGCGGATCCACTCTATAAGCATGGCCGCGTGTTCTTTCTCTTCGTCCCTGTTGTGGGCCATTATGCGTTTGAGTTCTTCGTTTGAAGCCGTTGCGACTCTCTGATTGTACCAGTCCACCGCTTCCAGCTCTTCGCGAAGGCTGGTTATAGCTTTTGAGATATCGAGTGTCTTGCTGTCCATCTTTTCGTAAGGTTCTGAATAAGCCATTCATATTACCCCTTTCACTTTTGAAATGTGTTCAATTATCTGTTGACTCATGCCAAACCAGATTATAACCTTAATGAACGAATGGCCGCAAGGCGGGATGGCGTATTGTTTTGCAGAATGTTAGAATTGACCGGGTAAAGTTTTTATTTGTCCAAAGATCAGCGACACTTATTTTTGCGGAGGAAGCCATATGCCTGATCATTCCTGTCATGCCAATAAGATAGATGATTTTAAATGTACCGTTGCATCATCCGAAGCGCTCTCGGAGAGGATCGGTTGGCTCACGGTCAGATGCCGCGAACTGGCGGAAAGGGTATTACCGGGAACGGGCGTGATGGTCTTTCCTTCGGAGAGCAATGATCCCCTCCTCGGAAGGCCTTTCGCTGTGGCGGATGTTGATGTCGTCAAGGGCGAACTCTCAGTCTGCTACATGGTCACAGGCCGTGGGACAGAGATGATGCTCAGGATGGATCCCGGCAGGGAAGTCAGGCTGAGAGGCCTGTTCGGCATCCCGCTCCCGACGGCGGGCGGTAAGGTGAATATCGCAGCGGGAGGCGTAGGGATAGCTACATTTATCCATTATGCAAAAAAACATCCTAAGATGGTCGCAGGGATCTATCTTGGGATACCGGGAAGAGGATATGAAAAATATGCGGCAAAGGTGTCTGAGCTATTGCCTGATGTCCGGATATTTACAGACGACGGTTCCTTCGGTGAGGGGGAGAGCATGTTCAGAGTCCTGCCGAAGAGGCTTGGGGAGGACGAAAGGGTATGGTCATGCGGACCTCCCGGATTCCTCAGGGCCCTGCGGAGTTATTACGCAGACGAACCGGATAAGCTCTTCTTTTCCCTGGACAAGAGAATGGCATGCGGCTACGGCGGATGTATGGGCTGTGTGGTGGAGACGGTGAACGGACTCAAGAGGCTTTGCGCAGACCAGTCACTCTTCAGGGCGGACGAGGTGACAGACGATGAGTGTTGACCTGCGGATGGATATAGGAAAGATGGTGCTTGATCACCCAGTTATCCCGGCATCGGGAGTCTGGCCGTATGAAGAGGATTTCTGGAGGGCGGAAAGGCTTGCAGGGATAGGCGCGGTCTGTACAAAGGCGATAAGCCTGAGACCCAGAAGCGGGAACAGGGGAATAAGGCTTTGGGAAACTCCGGCAGGAGTCCTCAACAGCATCGGGCTCCAGAACGTCGGCGCGAAGGGCTTTGTCGAGAAATATTCGGGACTGGCAGTGGACTGTCCCGTGCCTGTGATCGCCAATGTGGTGATGGAAAGTGCGGAAGAGACGGCTGAAACGTTAAGCATCCTTCAGGATACCGGTCTGATCGCGGCGGCTGAGCTGAACATCTCATGCCCCAATGTCGACGGAGACGGCATGGCATGGGGGATAGACCCCTCAAGCGCGGCGATCGCCGTCCGTGCGGCAAGGAAGGCCTGGAAAGGGGAGCTGTGGGTGAAAATGACTCCGCAGACACCCTGCCCTGAAGATGTCGCCCGTGCGATAGAGCGAGAGGGAGCGGATGCGATAGTTGCTGCCAACACCTGGCTTGGGATGGGAATGGACATGCAGAGCGGAAAGCCCGCCTTTGACCGTGTGGTCGCGGGACTTTCGGGACCGGCGGTCTTCCCTCTGGCGCTTCGCCTTGTCTGGCAGGTCTGCGGAGCGGTAAGCATACCGGTGATAGGCTGCGGGGGAGTGACGACCGCGTCAGACGCCGCAGCGATGATCCTGGCGGGCGCTTCCGCCCTAGAGGTCGGAACGGCCTTCTTCAGGGACCTCGATGCCGGGAAGGATATAAGCGGAGGACTTGAAAAGTATGTCAGCCGGTACTCATGTTCGAGGCTCGTGGATATAAAAGGGCTGGCAAGAAAACAAAAAGCGTAGCGGCAGGTTTATTGACTCACCATACATCCCTTTCCAGCACGTTTTTGAGTGCATGGATGACGTTGCTCTTTATCTCCGGCATCTCTTTTTCCATTTCCTTGAGAATATTTTTTGCTGACAGCCTTTTCGAGTCTTCACTGTAAGGACAGCAGGCGCTTGTCACGGGAAGTCCAAGCCTTGCCGCTTCGAGCGCTATCCTTCTCTCTTCGGTATAGGCAAGGGGCCTTATCACCCTGATCTCTGTCCTGCTCATGAACATGCTGGGCTGCCAGCACTTGAAGCGCCCTCCGTAGAAGAGGTTGAGCAGCACAGTCTCGACTGCGTCGTCTTTGTGGTGTCCTAGCGCGAGCACGTTCGCGCCGGCTTCCTTCGCCTGCCCGGCAAGTATTCCCCTTCGCAGGTTCGCGCAGAGGCTGCAGGGTGACCTTTCGTCCCTCTCTTCCATAATGCTGAAGGTGGGGTGGCTGAATATGGTCAGCGGGATCTCAAGCTCCCCCATGAACTCTTCCACCTTAGCAGTTTCCATCGTCCCCCCTGTCTGGTCGATCAGACTTGCGCTGAGGCCGAATTTTACCGGGCTCCTTCGCCGGAGGACCGCGAGTGCGAGGGAGAGGATCAGGCTGTCTTTTCCTCCGGACAGTCCGATCATTATTCTGTCTCCCGGGCCTATCATGCTATAATCACGAATGGCTTCACCGACAAAGCGCATGATTTTTTGCGATATGGGATATTTTTCTGTAAAATCTTCTTTCAGCGGAGATACCTCCCCGGATATATTGTAGGTGTGCAGTTTATCCTAACACAGACGGAGCAGATTTTTTATGAAAAAAATCAAATTGGTCCTTGCTGACGGCAACAGGCTTTTCGTGGAATCGCTGCAGCAGATCCTCGAAAAAGAGATGGACACAGCCGTTATTTCCGGTGCGAACAGCGGTGTCGATGCACTGCGGAGCTGTATTGAGATCCAGCCGGACATTGCTGTTGTAGGAGAGCTCCTCCCCGACCTTTCGATGGTCGAAGCCGCGAAGGAAATAAGGCGCAACGTAAGGAATATTAGATTCGTCTTTATGATGAGGGACGGAAGCGCGGATATGCTCTCTCTTCTGGCCAGCATGGATTCTGTCGGCGCTGTCAGCCAGAACTGCGACATTGCTGAGTTTCTGACGGCACTCCGAAGCGTCGCAAGGGGAGAACGTTATATAAGCGCCGGAGTCATTGAACATCTCAAATCCGCTTCTTCTGATGATGATTATAATGACGATGACCCGCTGAACGACATTACGCACAGGGAAAGAGAAGTGCTTTACTGGGTCTCGCACGGACTGAACAACAAAGAGATCTCGGAAAGGATGTACCTCTCGGAGAAGACCATCAAAAACCATGTCAGCAACATCCTGAGAAAACTTGATCTGGATGACCGTACCAAAGCGGCGGCCTTTGCGTGGGAGGAAGGACTGCCTCTTCTTCCTGAAGATTTTTTCACACAGCTTAAGATGAATTGAACGTTTCATCGTGCAGGACAAAGGAGTTCACTTGTGGTAGTATCCTTTAAACATTTTTGTTCTGCATTTCCCATCCCTCATCCGTTGTTCTTAAAGGAGGATGGACAGTGACAGTAAGGAAAAGTTTCTCGATCTTTATCTCTATAGTAGTTGTTTCGATAGTCGGCGTCCTGTTTTTCAGTATCGATTCAGCCACATTTGATGTGCTTGAAAATACAAATCCGCTCCTGCTCGCACTTGCAGTGGTTTTGGTAGTGTTGGGCTGGTGCCTTGATGCCTGCAAATTTATTTTTCTTGCCAGGGCGGCAGGAGAGTATCTGTCTTTCAGACAGACGATCCCTGTCGTATGGATCAATTATTTCGGAAGTGCGATAACGCCAATGCAGAGCGGCGGGGGTCCTTTCCAGATATATCTCCTTTACAAGAACGGCGTCTCCGTGGGTAAGTCAGTTGCGATCACACTTGTCAGGACGCTTCAGGTAATTTTCCTCCTTTGTCTGATAATCCCGTTTTCTATATTCTCAGAGGCGGATTTCATTGAGAAGCACGCAATGCTCAAATGGTTCGTCGGTTATGTGCTGGTATTTATTGTGGTCTCATCTTTCCTTCTAGGGGCAAGCATATTCAGGCCGCATTGGATCAAAAGATGGAGCAACGGCTTCCTTGTAAGGATGAAGCGCCTGGGGATCCTCAAACCCAAGCTCCTTCTGGGAGCCGCCCGCTGGACCAGCAGAGAGATAGACAACTACAGCATCAACATGAGGCTCTTCCAGTCGACCGGCAAATACTGGTTTATGCTTTCGGTGCTGACGGCAGCCGCCCATTTGTGGGTCTATCTTTCGATAATGCCCTGCCTGATCATGGCGGCCGGTTTCCATGTTGAGTACATGCAGTGCATGCTTGCCGAATCGCTTCTCCTTTTCCTTCTGTACTTTGTCCCGACACTTGGGGGCAGCGGAGCTGCGGAGGGCGGCGCAGCTGCCGTCTTCGGACTTTTCGTGCCGTGGAACCTTGCGGGAGTAATGGCTGTGGCATGGAGGCTCATCTCGGAGTATACAGGCATAGCTCTCGGTACCGCCGTGGCGATCAGGTCGCTTGGCTGGGGCGGAGCCGATAAGGTCATGAAGGAAGAGGCAGAGAGATTAGAAGATGCCGGTAAATAAGAAATTGAGCAATATTGCCTTCAAATGCAGAGGACTCTTCTGGGCCCTCTTTGCCGCTGCCGCGCTTTTTTTCCCCGGAAGCTTCGGACCGGCCCGCTATGCAGGAGGAATGCTGATAGTCGTCTCGGGACAGCTTCTAAGATACTGGGCGGCCGGCTATATCCCCAAATACAGGACGGAAAAGATAGGTGCGCCCATCCTCGTTACCTGGGGGCCTTACAGATGGGTAAGGAATCCGCTGTACGCCGGCAATTTCATAATGGGGCTTGGCTGGGCCCTTATGCTTGGCTGGATGTGGGTCGCGGCTTTTACTGCGGCCTTTCTGCTGCTTTACTGCCTTATCGTCATACCGGCCGAAGAGGAGTTCCTTGCTTCCAAATTTGGGCCGCAGTACCTTGCATACAGGGAAAGGGTGCCATCTCTCTTTCCTTATCCCAGAAAGGGTTTGCCTGACAGCTCGCCGCATTCCCAGCCTTTTGACCGTGAAAGGGCGTGGTCGGAGGAGATATATTCCATCCGCATGAACCTCCTGGTGACGGTCCTGATATCAGGCAGGCTCTACATCACTCTTCTATAGGCATAAAAGTATCGCACGACACTGCCCCTGCCGCTTCAGCATAAGCCTTCAGCGTGTCCAGGTCTATCACCATTCCGTCACGTCCGGCTATTACCCTGGTCTTCTCTGTTGATATCATTTTCGCATACTTCTCGGGACCTGCTTCGATCATGATCACCCCCATGTGAGTTATGAGGGCCACTTCCGGATGGAGCTTCTGCAGCAGTTCGCCCGCGTCTTCGGCAGACATGTGGTCGAGCCTGGGTTTTTTGTTCGGGAATGTGACATTCAGGGTCACCAGGGAACACTCGGAGTATCTTTCCGCGAGATGGTCGAGCGGTCTCGTATCGCTGATGACGCCCCATGTCCTTAGCCCCTTTTTGCGGAATATATAGCCGAAGCAGTCGACCCCGTGGTGTATATGGATAACAGGTTCGGCCGAGACTCCCATCCCGAGGCCGATCCTTTTCCCGTCTTCAGCTATTACGACGCCGCCTACCTTCTGCACGATGTATTTGAGGAGAACGGGGTTAGGTCCCCCTGCAGAATCATCGGGAAGTATCACCAGTCCCTGCTTTTCAAAGCCCCCTCCCGTCATCGCTTCTGCGGCCACGTTCAAGTCAGTGCTGTGGTCCAGGTGCCTGTGGGTGAGCATTATCGCCCTGAGCTCATGCGGATCGAGCGGAGGCACCGCACTGCACATATGGTAGAGAGACCCCGGTCCCGGATCTATGACTCCGTTGAGCCCTCCGTATGTGAACCATATCCCTCCGGTCTTTCTGAGCTGTTTGAGCATGGTGAACCTTGCGCCCCCCGTTCCAAGCAGGCGCAGGAAATTATCAGGATAGCAAAAAGGTCCTTTCATTCAGCGATGCATCTCCCGGTCATGTTGTTTTTTCCCCTTACCACCATTTGTACAGATATTCCTGATCTCTAAGTTTTTTTCTTCTCTCTTTGCAGTCTGACATATGCACCGACAGTTCTTCCCAGAATGAGGCCGAATGGTCCATATGCCTCAGATGGCACAGTTCATGCGCAGTGACGTATTCAAGGAGATCGGAAGGAACAAGCGCCAGCCTTGTTGAGAAAGTCAGGTTCCCCTTTGCTGAACAGCTTCCCCAGACAGACCTGACAGTCTTTATGTTTACCACTGCAGGGTTGACCTTTATCCTTCTGGTCCATTCGGGAAGGATTTTGCGGATCTCGTCATAAAGAGCCCTTTTGTACCATGCTTCAAATGTTTTTCTCTCATTTCCCGACGTGCTTTCAGAGATGAAAAAGATACCTTCCCGAAAAGAGAGGGATGCCTCCTTTTCCGGGTGAACGCGTTTCAGAGGATATTCTACCCCTTTGTAGTAAAATTTTTCACCATCTTCATACTTATGAGGAAGAGCGGTCCGTTTTGCGGCGGAAATTAAGCTGCTCATCAGGCGGCCGAACTGCGGCATTATGGTACGGACGATGTCAGCCTGAGGGAGCTTTGCCGGGGCGGCAATAAAAAAAGTTCCTGCTTCAGCGTCGAATCCCATGGATATCCTCCTGCGCCTTATGCTGCGCCTGACTTCGAAGTCCGTTGAATTTATGCTGAGACCCTCCACCATATCGTTCATCTCCCGCAGTCCTAAGTGTATACTATAGCAGGAACGCGCCAAAAGGGGCACTATTACTGAGGCGGACAGTGCCAAAGAGGATCAGAATTGTCAGCGGGACCGCAAGCTGCAACGTGTGGAGAGATGAGATTGGAAAAAGATAAACCGAAAGTAAAAGAGGCCAGGGACAGTTTTTTGCCTGTGAACAGGGAGGACATGGAAAGACGGGGCTGGGACAGCCTTGATTTTCTTGTCGTATCGGGTGATGCATACGTTGACCACCCAAGCTTCGGCCACGCGATCATCTCAAGATGGCTCGAAAGGATGGGGTTCAGGGTAGGCATAGCTGCCCAGCCTGACTGGAGAAGCACCGAAGATTTCAGCAAAATGGGGCGTCCCCGACTGGGCGTCATGGTCACCGCGGGCAATCTTGATTCGATGCTGAACCATTACACAGCTTCGGGCAAGAAGAGAAAAACCGACCCTTACTCTCCCGGAGGAAGGGGCGGCATGCGTCCTGACAGGGCAACGATAGTTTACTGCAACAGGATAAGGGAACAATGGAAGGATATCCCCCTGGTGATCGGTGGGATCGAAGCCAGCCTTCGCAGGATGGCCCACTATGACTGCTGGGCCGACGACGTGAGGAGATCGATACTGACCGACAGCAGGGCAGACCTGCTGGTCTTCGGAATGGGAGAAATTCCCGTCACGGAGATAGCAAGACATCTTTCCGAGGGGCGCGACCCGGGCGAGATAAAAGATGTTCCCGGGACATGCTGGAAGACACACGATCCGTCAAATGCCGCTGATGCCCTGGTACTTCCCTCATATGAAGAAGTAAGGGCCGATAAGAAAGTTTTCGCGAAGGCTTTCAAGACGTTCTATATCGAGCAGAACCACGCAAGGGGAAGCAGGCTGATACAGGATCAGGGAGCATGGCATGTTGTCCAGAACAGGCCTGCGAGGCCTATGACCGAGAAAGAGATGGATAAGGTCTACAGCCTTCCCTATGCAAGAGCTGCCCATCCCTCCTATGATGAAGCAGGCGGTGTGCCGGCGCTTGAGGAAGTCCGTTTCAGCATCACAAGCCACAGGGGGTGCTTCGGAGAATGCTCTTTCTGTGCGATAGCGATGCACCAGGGGAGGATCATACAGACCAGGAGCGATAATTCGGTGATCGAAGAGGCCCGGTCATTTAAAAAGATGAAGGATTTCAAAGGTTATATCCATGATGTCGGCGGACCTACAGCCAACTTTGTCATCCCCTCATGCCCCGATCAGGAAAAGAAGGGTACATGTGCGGGCAAGTCATGTCTTTATCCCGGACCGTGCAAAAGACTCAGGGCGGACCATTCCCGTTATATCGGCCTTCTGAGGAAGATGAGGGAGATCCCAGGAATAAAAAAGGTCTTCATCCGCTCAGGCCTCAGGTACGACTATATCCTCGAGGACAGCACCACGGATTTTCTTGATGAGCTTTGCAGATACCACATCAGCGGACAGCTCAAGATAGCGCCGGAGCATGTGAGCCCATCTGTGCTGAGGGCTATGAAGAAAGTCCCCCGCAATGTGACGGTAAAGTTCATTGACGCATACAGGCAGAAAAACAGGGAACTTGGCATGAAGCAGTTTCTGGTACCTTACTTCATGTCTTCCCATCCCGGATCCGGGCTGAATGAAGCTGTGGAGCTGGCGGAGTATATCCGTGACAGCGGAATGCGGCCCGAGCAGGTCCAGGATTTCACACCCACCCCGGGCTCGGTTTCGACATGCATGTACTGGACGGGTACAGATCCCCTGACCGGTGAAGATGTCTATGTTCCGAAAGATCATGAGGAACGGAAGATGCAGAGGGCTCTGCTGCAGTACTGGGTGGCTGAAAATGCGGAGACCGTCAGAAAGGCCCTGCTGAAAGCGGGACGTCCGGATCTTATCGGAAGCGGCCAAAAATGTCTTGTCAGGGAACGTGCTGCCGTCCGGAGAATGGTAAAATAAGCTATGGACAATACCTGCATCAGGATATAAAATTCTCCCTGTGTTCAGACAGGAAATTACAGGAGGTTTCACCGAATGAAAAAATTGACAGTGCTATTGGTTGCAGTCCTTGCCATATTCTCCGTATACACCGCCGCTTCAGCAGCAGAGGAGAAGGTGGGGTTCGTTGATGAGATGGCAGTCCTTCAGCAGTTCCCTAAATTCAAGCAGGCTCAGCAGCAGATCGACGCAATAGGAAAGAAAAAGTCTGAAGCGGCGAAGGCTGCATTCGACAAGGAAACGGACGAAAAGAAAAAGGCCAACATCGTACAGTCTCTCCAGCTCGAAATGAGGGAAGAAGAAGCCAAGCTGATGAACCCGATCCTCAAGGAGATCAACGAGACCATAGCGAAGGTCGCAAAGACAAAGGGGATCACAATAGTGCTCAACAAGGGCCTTGTTTACTACGGCGGCATCGATATCACAAACGATGTGGTGACTGCCCTCAAGAGATAGCTCTCTGAAAATGTCGGGCGCCGTTCCGTTTATTCGGGATGGCGCTTTTTTAGTCTCTTTGAACAGGCTTTGACGGGAGGTGATCGGATGCCGGTATTCTGGCTTATTTTCGGATATCTTGCAGGTTCGTGCCCTACGGGCTACCTTGCGGTAAAAATGCTTAAGGGGCAGGACATCCGCGACCTGGGGTCAGGAAACATCGGGGCTACCAACACAGGCAGGGTGCTGGGGAAGAAGTGGGCCATAGCTGTTGCGGTCTTTGACATGCTCAAGGGCGGCTTGGCTGTATTGCTGGCTTCGTTCTTTACAGATAATGATACCATACTCGCGCTGACTGGCGTCTGCTCCGTGCTTGGCCATAACTATCCTGTGTGGCTTGGCTGGAGGGGCGGCAAAGGCGTAGCAACAACATTCGGCGTTTTGGCTTTTTATGATTTCTTTGATCCTCTGCCTGCCCTGATCGGAGGAGCTGTATGGTATGCCGTGATGAAGACGACAAGATATGTCTGCGTAGCCTCCATTGCTGCTCTCTTCACTTCCGCCCTTCTCATGCCTCTGTTCGGGATGCCGCGTCCATTTTATTTGGCGGGACTCTTTCTTGCTGCCCTTTCAGCCTGGCGGCACAAGAGCAATATACAGAGACTGATCGAAGGCAAAGAAGACAGGGTCGGAGAAAGCATAAAATAGAGTTTCACTGTCCAAACACCGGAGCAGGTTTCCTTTGATCCCCTTCAGCCCGCCTCAGTCGGGCTTTTTTTATGATCCCCCTACATCATCGCCCCTGCGCAAAATGCCTCTTTTGTTCCATTATTCTTGACTTATACTGACCAAAATTATATAATCACTGCAGTTCAAAGAAATGGAGTGACTCGAATGTCCCTGCCGTCATCAAGCCTTACAAAGATCATCGAGGAATACATCGCTCAGCTTCTGGATGAAAACGAAGAAGGCGAGGTATCTCTCAGGAGAAAGGATCTGGCCGAAAGGTTCGGGTGTGTTCCCAGTCAGATCAATTATGTGCTGAGAAGCCGGTTCGCCCCTGAGAACGGGTTTCTTGTGGAAAGCCAGAGAGGCGGACATGGTTATATTAAAGTTATCCAGCTGACATTCAACAACTGTGATGAAGAGGTGGTGCATCTCGCTGACCTTGTCGGGAATGCGATCACAGAACAGGAATCAAGAAAGCTCCTGGTAAATCTGCAGAACAGAGACGTCATATCCCCAAGGGAACGCCTTATCATCGAGGTAGCGCTGAGAAGTCAGGAGGAAAACGGAAGGTCGCTCTTCGATGTCTCGCCTTACAGACGGGATCTCATGAGAGCCGAGCTGCTGAAAAAAATACTTACGAGCCTTGCGCTCGGATGAGGTGATCCAAATGCTGTGCGAACGCTGCGGTGTAAATAAAGCCGAGATACATCTTATGAGGATCGTAAACGGAAGACGTGTGGTGGACTGTCTTTGCAGAGAGTGCGCCAAAGAGGTCATACCGTTTGACGAGGCCACAAAGATGATGAAAATGACATTCTCGCTTGAAGGGATCCTGGATCTTCAGGAAGCTTTGAAAGATCTGATATTCCCTGCGATCGCCGGAGGCAGCTCCGACGATGAGACGGAACTTGCCTGCCCTCACTGCGGGGGACCCATTTCAATGTCAATGTTTGCCCGCAAAGATAATAAATGTGCAGAAAAGGTCCCGCGTGCCGAAAACGCTTCGGCCGTTGCCCCTGCTGTGCAAAGAGACAGGCTGTCCGTTCTGAAGGATGAGATGTGCGCTGCGGTCAGGGTCGAGAACTACGAACTCGCCGCACAGATCAGAGATCAGATAAAAGATATGGAAGACAAGACAGAAAAAGAAAAGGATGCGTGACCCGGATGTGGCAGAATTTTACTGAAAGGGGCAAGAGAGTATTCCAGCTTGCCCATAGTGAGGCTTTGCGCCTTGGACACGAGGTGGTCGGAACAGAGCATATACTTCTGGGACTTCTTGATGATGCTGACGGTATAGTGACACAGATCCTTTCAAACTACGGCCTGCATCCCGAAGTGCTGAAAGCTGAAATAGAGAGCCTGATAGGGACCGGCAGGCCGAGAAGTCAGCCTGTTGACCTTCCGTCAAGCCCGAGAGCGAAGCTTGTGATCGATCTTTCCATGAGGGAAGCCAGGAAGATGAGCGTCAATTACATAGGGACCGAACATATCCTTCTGGGCATCCTTGCGGAAGGAGAGGGGATGGCTGCACAGCTTCTGGCATCCCACGGCATGGATCTGCCCAGGACCCGGATGATGATCAGGAACATATTAAGCGGAAACCAGTCAGACCCCGACCTTGACCCTCTGAAGACCGACGATGCGCCTCAAAGGGCTGAAGGCCGGACGCAGAGCAGGACTCCCACCCTTGACCAGATAGGGATAGACCTCACCGGGATGGCCAGGAACAGGGAACTTGACCCGGTCATAGGAAGGGACAAAGAGATACAGAGAGTTGTCCAGATACTTTCGCGCCGGACAAAGAACAACCCTGTGCTGATAGGCGAGCCCGGAGTGGGAAAGACCGCCATAGCGGAGGGGCTTGCCCAGAGGATAGTCTCGGGGGAGATCCCGGAGATATTGAAAGACAAACGGGTAATGCAGCTCAACGTAGCAAATCTTGTTGCCGGTACAAAGTACAGGGGCGAATTTGAAGAGCGCATGCGCAAGATCGTAAAAGAGGTAAGGGAAGCCAAAAAGGTCATTCTCTTCATTGACGAGATACATACCCTTGTCGGAGCCGGAGGGGCCGAAGGAGCTGTTGACGCGGCGAACATAATCAAGCCGAGCCTTTCAAGGGGAGAATTCCAGGTGATAGGCGCGACTACGATAACCGAGTACAGAAAGTACATAGAAAAGGACGCAGCCCTTGAAAGACGTTTTCAGCCCGTTCAGGTGGAAGAACCGTCGGAAGAGGACACGGTAAGGATATTGAAAGGGCTGAGGGACAACTACGAGGCACATCACAGAGTCAAGATAACGGATGATGCGCTCGAAGCCGCCGCAAAGCTTTCTCAGAGGTATATAACAGACAGGTTCCTGCCTGACAAGGCTATAGACCTCATCGACGAAGCATCCGCAAGGGCGAGGATACTGACGCTCGAAGTCCCCGATGACCTCAAGGCGCTGGAGAGGAGCGTAGGGGATATCCGCAGGGAAAAAGAGGCGGCTGTCGGTTCTCAGGAGTTTGAAAAGGCGGCTGATCTCAGGGACCAGGAAAAGGAACTGATCGCACGCATAGCGGAATGGCGGAAGAGCTGGACCGAGTCCCGGAACCAGTTCACCCCTGACGTTAAGGCTGAGGACATCGCGAAGATCGTCTCTGAATGGACCGGCATCCCTGTAACCCAGCTCACCGAAGAGGAGAGCCGCAGGCTTCTCAGGATGGAAGATGAGATAAAGCAGAGGCTGGTAGGTCAGGACGAGGCGATCCACGCGGTAGCCCGTGCTATCAGAAGGTCACGGAGCGGCATGAAAGACCCCAAACGGCCCGTGGGGAGCTTTATGTTCCTTGGTCCGACAGGAGTAGGAAAGACTGAGATGGCCAGGTCTCTCGCCGAGTTCATGTTCGGAAGCGAGGATGCGATGATAAGGCTTGACATGAGTGAATTTATGGAGAGGCACGAAGCTGCCAAGCTTATCGGAGCGCCCCCCGGATACATAGGTTACGAGGAAGGCGGCAAACTTACTGAGGCGATAAGACGCCGTCCCTACTCCGTCGTCCTTTTCGACGAGATCGAAAAGGCTCACCCCGATGTATTCAACATGCTTCTCCAGCTCCTTGAAGACGGAAGGCTGACCGACGGACAGGGACACCTGACTGATTTCAGGAACGCTGTGATCATCATGACGAGCAATATCGGAATAAGCGAGGCAATGAAGGGGAGAAGCATGGGATTCGCAGAGACCGAAGGCTCTGCCGGGGGCATGGATACAGCCAGGATGAAATCAACAGTTCTGGAAGCTGCGAAGAGTGCCTTCAGGCCCGAGTTCATGAACAGGGTGGATGAGATCATAGTGTTTGATCTGCTGGGCAGGGAAGAGCTCCTGAAAATAGTGGACATAATGCTCGACGAGGTGAAATCAAGGACCTCTGAGTGCGGCATAACTCTGGAAGCGGACGAAGACGCCAAAAAACTGCTGCTGGAGAAGGGGTATGACCCGCAGTACGGAGCCAGGCCGCTTCGCAGGGCTATCCAGAAAATGGTGGAGGACTCACTTTCCAACCTGATGCTGGAAGGGACTGTAAGAGCAGGAGAAAAAGTTTCTGTCTCTGTCACTGACGGTGAGCTGAAATTTGAGACGGAAAAAAAGTGACCTGAGAAGATAAAAAAGCCCGGGAGGATGATATGTAATTTTATCCTCTCGGGTTTTTGTTTTTTGTGATAGCATTTGTTCTGTTTTTAAAATATCAGGGAAGATCGCAGGAGGGGTTTTTGTTATGTCTTTCAAGAAAGTCACAAAGTTGATCGCACTCTTTTCATTTGTTGTCTTAGTTGCCGCTTCGGCTGCCATGGCTGCCGACAAACCGGTACTTACAGTCGGAACGTCGACTCTCGACGAAAAAGAAGTACTGAATCTCATGGCCACGACGACAGGAGGCAACCAGATGATGGTGGGCCTCATGCTTGCGCAGTCGACACTTCCGGAGAGAGTGGACCTGGTCAACCAGATGGCTCACGCACTCCTCTTCGCGGAGGCGGCCAGGAGTAAGGGACTTGAAGCACGCCCCGACATCGCATTCCAGATCAAATGGCAGACGATGCAGATACTGATGCAGGGATACTTTGAACAGAACGCATCAAAATGGGACATGAGCGAAAAGGCCGTCAGGAATTACTATGACACACATAAAGAGGAGTTCTATCAGAAACCGGGTGCGCATACAAGGCACATCCTGTCACAGACAGAGGGAGACGCCCTGAATGCGGCACTGGAAGTCTACAAGACCAAGGATTTTGCAAAAGTGGCCTCGGAATACAGCCGTGACCCCAACAGCGCAAAGAACGGCGGAGACCTCGGCTGGGTAGAAAAGGGCATGATGGTCGCACCTGTGGAAGCCGCGATCGAAGGAGCATCGGTCGGTTCACTCGTCGGACCTGTCAAGAGCGACTACGGATGGCACATCATTGAGGTAACGGAACGCCGCCCGGGAAAACAGCTATCCTTTGAGGAATCGGCCGAAAGAGCTGTCCAGGGACTTCAGAAGCAGTATCTTGAAAATGAGCTTAAGGAGCTTCAGGCAAAGTTCAGTGTCAACATAGACGAAGAGGCACTAAAAAACCTCGGAGGAGTACCGGCTCCCGCAGCCGCCAAGTAGATCCATGCCCAAAACCTTACAGGGCGTTCCGGGAACAAAGCTTCCTCTGTGGATGAAGCTGGTCTCTACAGGGGCAGGTATCCTTTTTACAGGGATGGGAATGAGCAGCTTCATCTCCGGAGGTTCGATGAAGACCGTATTCATCCCCATCTTTGTAGGCGCCGTGATGATATATGTATCAGGCTACGAACGCAGGATGTACATAGACGAGAACGGTGTCACGAAAGAAACTTCATTCTGGGGGCAGAGGAAGCTTCAGAGGGCCTCATGGGATGAAATAAGCGATGCGCGCATCATCCTTAATAAGGGAAAAAAGATCTACGCCATTTTCCACGGTGATCAGCCGCTCTGGCCCTTCACCTTCCTGCCCGAGCAGGAAGAGGAACTGATCGAAACGGTATCCGAATACCTGGATAAGGAGTACATCTCAATAGAGAGATAGGCGATCAAAACGGGGGAGTCCTGATAATTGGATCCCCCCTATGTCTCTGAATTCACCTTGGATCGCTTTACTTAATTCCTGTTATATCGTTTTTCCTGTATATGAAAAGAATTTCCTGTCCCATTTGATCATGTGACCGAGAATATCCTCAAACAAAACAAGGAAATAATATGACCGGTCCTTTTCATCGGGGCACTTGTATCCGTTCAGATATGCGTCAAATTTTTTTAAAATTTCCTTATGCTCTTCTGCTATCCTTTCCCTTTCAGGGAAACCGACTTTCAGCATCACATCTTCTTCATATCTGAAATGATCCGATATTTCTGCGTTAAGGTTTTCCAGCAGAGTGAGAATGGTATCCCTGCTTCCATCCTTGAGTAAAAGGTTGATTATACTGTTTGCCGAAGAGATCAGAGCCCTGTGCTGACGGTCGATCTGGTGGTCTCCGCTTCTGCAGCCGGATCTCCATTCTATTTTGATCTCTGCAGGTACCTCAAAATCTTTGTCCTGCAAAATGTCTATGCCGTTCTCTTTAACGGACTTCAAGTAGTCAAAGAACTTATCTGCCGGGAGAGGTTTGCTGAAGATATAACCTTGGATAAGCCTGCAGCCATACTTTCTCATATAACTTAGCTGAGCCTCTGTTTCAACACCTTCGGCTATGACCTCCAGTCCCATTTCGTTGAATATATTGATCATAGACTCGGCGACCCGCTGCTTCTTTTCGTCCTTTTCAATGCCCAGTGTAAATGAACGGTCAAGTTTTACAACGTCCAGAGGCAGATCCAGCATCGTAGAAAATGTGGAGTAACCTGTTCCGAAGTCATCGAGCGCAAGTTCGAATCCTTCTTTTTTAAGCTCCTCGAATGTTCTGATCACTTCATCAGGCTGATTAGTCAGAGAGCTCTCCGTTATCTCTATCTTGATGTTTGACGGCAAAATGTCATGTTCTTTTACAGTTTTCGTCATAAAATCAACAAGGCTCTCTCTTCTTTTTTCAAGGTAGACCAGCGACATGTTGATGCTAACTGTAAAATCTATGATGCCTTTTGCTCTCCACTGAGCAGCCTGCCTGCATGCCTCATTAACCACCCACTCAGTGATCGGTACTATCATCCCGCTTCTCTCTGCCATGGGAATGAAATCCAGCGGAGATATCATGCCGTAACGGTGGTGTTTCCATCTGATCAGTGCCTCTGCCTGATCTATAAGGGGCGAGCCAATATTAACGATCGGTTGGTAGTATAGTTCAAACTGGTCCCTTCCAATGGCCTGTTTAAGATCGTTTTGGAGTATGACCTCTCTGCTCTTGATCTGTTCCATCTCAGGCTCATAAAATGTTACCGTATTCTTCGTTTTTTTCGAAATATAAAGGGCAGCAGAGGCATTTTTAATGGTCTGGCTCAGGAGCATGTTTTCTTCAGCCGCCGCCGCTCCAATGCTTACGGAAAGGACAACAACCTCATCGCCGATTTTTATTCTTTTTGAAATTTTATTAAACAGTTTTTCCGATATTGATTCCAGAACATTAATATCACGTGAGGGTACCAACAATATAAATTCATCTCCTCCGTAACGGAAAAGGAGGCATTTCCCCTCTGTTTCGCTTTGGATCAAATTCGCAAACTCTTTGAGGATCATGTTGAGGGTTTTATCGTTGTAGTAATATTTCACAGAACTGAAATTATCTATATCAAGGTGAATTACCGAATAGAGGCTGTCTAAGCCCTGAGTATCTGATTCGATTTCCATCTTGCGCAATGCGGCACGGTTCATAAGACCGGTCTCCATGTCGTGGAAGCTTATAAAGTCGATCTCTTCCTCATTTTTTTTACTCTCTGTGATATCCCTTATCCGTCCGAGCACTTCAACTTCGTGTTCATCGTTGCGCCTGAAACTTACGACCGTCTCACACCAGACGTCATGCCCGTCTTTATGCATATATTTGATCTGAAAATATTGATTCTTGACTGATTCCGGATCCTCTCCCAATTTTTTTACAGAGGATTTGATTGACTCATAAACAGTATTCCTATACGCAGGGCTGACAATATCTTCAATTCTGATTACAAGATAATCATCGGATGAATGACCTAAGACACTGTAGATGGATGGGCTGATGTATGTAAATTTAAATTTGTCTACGTTGTAAACAAAAATAATATCGCCTATGTTCTCTGAGACTATCTTGTAAAGTCCGGAGATTCTTACAAGTTCGTTACGGTATTTGATCAGGTTTTCTTCTGTCTGCTTAGATTCTGTTATGTCGGACTGTATGCCGAAATGTCCGATTATCCTGCCATTTTTGTCGTAAATGCAGACATATTGACCTTTGACTGTCATATTGCTTCCGTCAAAACGTTTTTCGTCTGTTTCATATTCATGGTAGCCCTTATCAAAAAAATCTTTCCACACATTCCTGCCGTGCTCTATGTTATGCGCAAAAAGCAAATTTGGCGTTTTCCCGATAAAATCACTGGTGGTCGTCCGGTACTGCTCGAGCATAGCCTTATTTACCCGCGTTATTTTTTGATGTTCGAAAACATAGTCAAGAACCTTTTCCTTATCGACGGAATCATTCCAGAAGACAGGTTTATCAAGCATCATGAAAAAGATACCGACAGAGGGCTGCTCAAAAAGGAGATCAGTAAGGTGCTCCTGATTTTTTAGTTCATGGTCAACGAGATCCCTTTGACGCACCTCCTCACGGACAAGTATTTCCAGTTGTTCATTGTATTTACGTATCTCTTCCTCCATCTTTTTGATTTCAGTCAGGTCATTCATCGTTGTAAGAATACACGCCCTGTCAGCAATATAGATCTTCTCAACATTGAAGCAGCCTGTGAGTATCCTCCCGTCCCTGCACCTTACAGAAACTTCTGCGTATCCGACATGTCCGTTCCGGGCAAGGTTGTCAAGGACCCTTCCTCTGTCGGAGTAGTCAACGAAAAGATTCAGATCCTTTGAAGACTTTCCTATGACTTCCTCTTTCGCATAGCCGAGGGTCTCGCAAAAAGTTCTGTTGACATCGATATATACACCTTCCTTTTCATCTGATATCGCCATCAGGGCTCCGCTTGCTTCAAACGCCTTTGAAAACTTTTCCTCTGAAAGCTTAAGATCCGACATGTCTTTTGAGACGCCAAAAAGGACAGGTTTGCCGTCCCATTCTCCCCGGCTGACGCGTGTTTCGACGGGTACTCTGCTTCCGTCCCTGCCAAGAAGGGAAATAGGGCAGAACTCGCGTTTGCCCTCAAGCATTTCCTCTACATATCTTCTCGCCTCTTCCCTTCTCTCTTCGGGATGTACCAGAAGTACAGAGCTTCCGTAAAGCTCCTCTTCGGAGTATCCCAGTCTCTCCAAAACAGTTCTGTTGACCTGAAGGATTTTGCCATCCATGTTGAGGATGAATAGGAACTCTTTGATCATGTGGAAAAAATTCAAAAAGTTTGAGTAACTGAAGTTTTCATTGCATTTGACACCTGCTGCGTTGTTGAATTTCTCCATAATGATCCACCTGTCTATCTGCCGGGTTTGTATTGCGAAAAAGAACAGAAATTTAGTAATTAATTCATTTGTAAATTATAATGTTTCTACTTTAAGAATTATACTTAAAATGTCCGGGATGTCCAGTATGTAATTGATCGGATTTGGTAGAAAAAAGCTGCAGACTGCGCCTGAAGAATCCGCCCATGAAAACGAAACAGAGCGGCATTAGCCGGTCTGTTTCGCTGCTTTTGCAAGCTTCTAAATTTGGCAGTCCCTAGGGGATTCGAACCCCTGTTAACGGGCTGAGAACCCGCCGTCCTAGGCCCCTAGACGAAGGGACCACATCACTTATGATATGGCTGGGGTACCAGGATTTGAACCTAGATTACCTGATCCAGAGTCAGGCGTGCTGCCGTTGCACCATACCCCAAAATGGCCCGGTCTGTCAATCTCTGTCATTGACATGACAAGTGAAAATTATATCGGATATTTGCCCATTGTCAACCCGAAGATGCGCACCTGTATGATGCGCACCGTGAAGATGCGTACCGCTGCGAAGTATTATGTCGATGGTCTTCTCCTTCCGATCTGAAGTGTTTAGAATATTTAAAGCCCTATAGCCCGAAGTCCTATTAAGTGGTACGATTGTAAGCTGAGGGGGAGTTGTTTTTATATGCCCATTGATAAAAAAAGAACCAAAAGACCAAATAAGAATGTCAGCGGAAGAGGTGAGCTTAGCGTTATCCCGCTCGGAGGACTCGGGGAGATCGGTAAGAACCTTACAGTTTTCAGATACAATGACGACATCATAGTAGTGGACTGCGGCCTCAAATTTCCTGAGGAGGACATGCTAGGTATAGATTTCGTTATCCCGGATGTGCAGTATCTTACAGAGAACAAAGAGAAAATTATGGGTATCTTCATAACCCACGGGCACGAAGACCACATCGGAGCACTTCCGTTCATCCTGCCGAGGCTTGATGCGCCGCTTTACTGTTCCAGGCTTACAGCCGGCCTTATAGAGAATAAGATGCAGGACGCGAGGACAAACTACAGGCCTAAGTACAGGGAGATATGCCCGGGCGACATAATAGAGGCCGGCGCTTTTTCAGTTGAGTTCATACCCGTATGCCACTCGATACCCGATTCACTTGCTCTCTCCATCCACACACCGATGGGGATGATAGTCCACACCGGAGATTTCAAGCTTGACCCTACGCCCATAGACGGCATCGGAACAGATTACAGCTCTTTCGCCTCTCTCGGCAAAGAAGGGGTCCTTCTGATGCTCTCCGACTCTACCAACATCGAAAAAGAGGGGATCACCCCGTCTGAGAAGACAGTGGGACAGACATTTGAGCGTCTTTTCCGCCTCTATAAGGACAGGCGGATAGTGATAGCAACATTCGCCAGCAACCTTCACCGCGCCCAGCAGGTATTCAGCGCCGCCGGAAGGTTCAACCGCAAGGTGGTCCTTGTAGGCAGGAGCATGATCAATAACGTCGAACTTGCAATGGACCTTGGCTATATCGATGTTCCGGAAGGACTTATCATCTCCTCGCAGGAGGCAGACCACATGCCTGAAAACAGGTTGGTGGTGCTCACAACAGGAAGTCAGGGAGAGCCTTTCTCGGGACTTGTCCTGATGAGCAGGGGGATCCACAGGATGGTCAGGCTGGGCCCCAAAGACCTTGTCATAATATCCGCTACACCCATCCCGGGAAATGAAAAACTGGTCAGCCACACGGTCAACAGACTCTTTGCATGCGGATGCGAGGTAATATATGAACGCGCGGATAAGATCCATGTGTCGGGGCACGCTGCGCGTGATGAGCTCACGATAATGCTGAGCATGCTTAAGCCGAGGTTTTTCGTCCCCGTGCACGGAGAGTACAGGCATCTTGCGCGCCATGCGCAGCTGGCACGTGACATGGGAGTGGCGCCTAAGAATATATTTGTTATGCAAAACGGCGACGTGCTCAGGTTCAAGAACAGAACAAGCGCTTCTGTTGACGGCAGGGTACAGTCAGGCGCTGTGCTGGTCGACGGCATAGCGCTCGGAGAATTTGAAGGCAGCATTCTCAGGGAGAGAAGGGAACTCTCTGAAAATGGGATCGTGGCGGTTTCGGTAACGCTTGACTCTAAATTCCGTACGACGGCTCCCATACAGATACAAACGAGGGGAAGCGTCTTCTCCACAGAGGACGGGAGCACCTTCAGAGAACTTGAGAATGCCGTAAAGCTTGGACTGGAACAGTTTGCAAGAACACCGGGAGCGAAGCCCGAGATGCTGCCGGCAGAAATACGGAAGAGGATCAGGGATGTGTTTGGAAAGGTATCCCGCAACTATCCGGTAATAGTACCGCTTATAACTTATGTTGAATAACAGAGTCAGACGGGTTTGACCTGCCGCTGAAATCCGAGGAGAGATATGATGTCATTTACTTCATTGCTGCAGATCTTTGCAGGGGTAGGGATCCTGATCTACGGAATAATAATCATGGGAGAATCGCTCCAGATAATTGCGGGCGACAGGCTTAGGAAACTTATAGGATCACTCACTGGGACTCCGCTTAAGGGACTGCTTCTCGGAACGGCAGTTACAAGCATACTTCAAAGCAGCAGCGCAACGACGGTAATGGTGGTAAGCTTTGTAGACGTTGGTTTTATGACGCTTGTACAGGCAATAGGGGTCATCCTCGGGGCAAATATCGGTACCACAGTGACCGCTCAGCTGATGGCATTCAAGATCACCGATGTGGCGTATGTCTGTGCGATGATAGGAGCTGCGCTTTGCATCCTCTGCCAGAAGAAAAGGCATAAACAGATCGGAGTGGGGCTTGTGGGGTTCGGTCTCCTCTTTATAGGTATGGAGATGATGCAGGAACCTCTGTCATTCCTCAAGCAAAGACCGGAGATGGTCACTATTTTTGGAGACCACCTCTTCCTTGCCTTCCTCTCAGGCCTCGCCATCACACTGCTTGTTCAGTCAAGTTCAGCAACAGTCGGTCTTACCATGGCGATAGCTGCGCAGGGGGTAGTACCTCTTCAGACAGCGATAGCCATTATACTTGGAGACAACATAGGCACAACAATTACGGCCGTTCTTGCCTCCCTCGGCGCCAACAGGTCCGCGAAGCAGGCAGCGGCGGCCCATGTCATGATCAAAGTGCTTGGTACAATGGTAATAATGACTATGCTGCCTTTCTACACCTCACTGATAGAGCATACTGCCACCGATATTTCGCGTCAGGTAGCAAACGCACATACCATCTTCAACGTGATAATCGCATTGATGTTCCTTCCTTTTGTTACACAGTATGCTACATTTATCAGAAAGTTTATCCCTGATGATAAAAATGATAAGGTGCTCGGCGCCATGTTCCTCAATCCGACGCTTATTACGGCTTCGAGGGCTGCGGCGGTGGATGCCGTACGCAAAGAGATGATACGTCTCGGCATATCCTCGCTCAGGATGATCGAGTCCTGCAGAACGATGTTCCTTACTGACAACGAAAAGCTTGTGGCTGAGATCGACAGGATGGAAAGAAACGTGAATGAGATAACTCACGACATCGTAAGGTATGGAACTGAAGTTGGTCAGGCTGGTCTGTCGCCCGACCTTTCGATGATACTGAACTCATGCATCAGCGGTGTGGGAGACATCGAAAGGATCGGTGACCACGCCACCAACCTTGTCGAAATGTATCAGTTCCTTCAGGACCATAAGCTTAAGTTCTCCCCCAAGGCTCTCGAAGAGTGCAAGGAGATGTTCGATCTCGTTATCTCGGCTGTCGCAAAAAGCGTACAGGCTTTGGAGGATGAAAATCCTAAGATCGCCCAGGAAGTGCTTGATCTCGAAGACAGGATAGATTACATGGAGAAGACGCTCCGGGCAAGGCACATCGCCAGGCTCAATGCCGGGGGCTGCAGTCCTGATGCCGGTGTGATCTTTATTGATATCCTAAGCAACCTTGAACGTGTGGGCGATCACGCGCACAACATAGCCATGGTCGTCTTCGACATTGAAAGCATGCACAGCCGCGGGGCATGATCATATAAGTCCCGGCAGGTATGAGAGTGTAGTTGTATGCCCTTATTTACGGTTTTAATGAATTTTTGAAGTTATCTAATCAAAGAGGTGTATCTCCGTATGGACTACAGATTGGTATTTTTGGGCCTGGTCCAGGGCCTCACGGAATTTCTCCCGGTAAGTAGCTCCGGACATCTTGCTCTTGCCCAGATATTCCTGGGGCTTGAGATGCCTCCGCTCTCTTACGACCTGGTCCTCCATGGCGCGACAATGGCGGCGACCATACTCTTCTTTTTTAATGATATCATTAAACTGCTTGGTGAATGGGTCTCGGGGCTCTTTTACAAAGATAAGAGGGGCCGGACCGGGTGGCATGTCGGCTGGGCCGTCTTTATCGGCACCATTGTAACGGGCGCAATAGGCATGGCCATAAAGGATTTTGCTGAGGAAGCGATGATGAACTCTCTGATGGTTGGCCTCGGGCTGGTGTTTACCGGTCTGGTCCTGATCTCAAGCCGTTTCATAAGAAAAGGGTTTGGCAGGGTGTCGCCCTTTGACGGATTGATGGTGGGTTTGGCCCAGGGCATTGCTGTAATGCCTGGAGTCTCACGTTCGGGAATGACCATGATGGCAGGCACCGCTGCAGGCATCAGCAGGGAAGAAGTTTTCAGATTCTCGTTCCTGCTTTCGATACCTGCGATACTTGGCGCGACTCTTCTGCAGGCAAAAGAGGTCGGGGGGCTCGATGCCTTTCATGCGTCCCTTCCGCAGGGATGGTACATAGGGGCGGCGGCTGCGTTTGCAAGCGGTCTGGTGTCGCTGTTTGTCCTGAAAAAACTTGTCATAGCCTCAAAATGGTGGTTTTTCGGCATATATTGCCTTGCTCTTGGATCATTGTCCGTAATTATTTCTTTTTTGGGGGTGTGGTGATGGCTCTTGTAAGATCGGGCGGCCTTAGATGGGGAATAATGCTTCTGTTTCTCATACTGGGTACCTGGCTGGGGATCTTTCTTCAGCGTTTTAACGCTTCTGCTGCGCTGTTTGCGAACGTCATCGATTTTTCAGTCGATGTCAGACAGGTAGACCTGATAATGCTGCGCTTCGGTTTCCACTTCGCCCTCAAAATGAACCTGGGCACACTTATAGGAGCTATTGCAGGCATCATCGCCTCAAGGTGACTATGGATATAATACTGGCTTCCGGAAGCCCCAGGAGGCAAATGCTCCTCAGGGAGCTCGGCTGGAACATAAAGGTAATGGTGCCTGATACGGAAGAATCGCAAATGCCGAAAGAAAGTCCCGAAGAAATGGTCTGCCGGCTCGCTTATGAAAAGGCGCTTTCTGTTCATGGCGGTTGCCCGGACAGCTGGGTCATAGGCGCTGACACAGTCGTTACGTCGGCGGGTGAGATATTGGGCAAACCGTCGGGACGCGATGATGCCCTGTGCATGATCCAAAAACTGCAGGGAAAGATACATGCCGTGGTCACGGGTGTCGCGCTCTTCGCACCGGACGGACGCAGACTTGTGGAAGCGGAAAAGACCTATGTGCGCTTCAGGGCGCTGGACGATAAGGAGATCTCTTCATACGTCGAAAGCGGAGAGAGTTTTGACAAAGCAGGAGCATACGCTATACAGGGCAAGGGTATGCTGCTCGTTGAAAGTATCGAGGGCTGTTATTTTAATGTTGTAGGCCTTCCTGTCCAAAGGCTGAGCAGAATGTTCGGGGACCTGGGATGGCCTCTCGCCGAGCAATGGAGGATAAGTCAATGTTCGATCTGAAGGCACGGAATATAGTCATCGCAGCAATGGCTGCGTCAATGCTCCTGGCCACTCTGGGGATGATCCCCAGAGTTAGGGAGGAGCAGTCGAACAAGACAGTTGCTTTTGTGATGGAGTTCAGAGACCTGATGACGCTTGCGGTACAGTCTGACAGGTCTGCTGACACGATATGGAAAGAAATAAACGGGCTTGGTGTGATCGGGCTGTCTGTCCCTGAATTCACCGGTGAAGAGATATTGCTGATGAGCCCGCTTCCTCTCAAGTACGGGACTGCGGAGCAGTTCGGGCTCAGTTCAGGAAAAATTCTTCCTGACAGGGCAGTGATCCTGACGGAAAGATCTTCAAAATACTTAGAGCCTCTCTACCGTTACATCAAACTGAAGATGCCCGCTGCTGAAATTACATACAGAGCTGAGGAAGCGGCGATCATACTTCCGGGCAGCACATCCGACTTCAAAGTTTCATCTTTTTTACCCGATTTTTACGGGCTTGATTTTTGCCGTGAAAACAACATCCCCGTGCTCTTCAGGCCGGGTCCCTGTCCGGTCTCTGACGGCTCAGCCACTGCAGCAGCCTTTGATCATCTCACCTCGATGTATACTGACATAAAAAATGTTACGGCATCCGGCATGATAATGGCCGGCTATCCTGACTACAAGCCGCTGGCTGATGTAATGAAGCGCAAGGGCATCACCTTTTCACAGACGGAGTTTGTCAAGCAGGTCGGATCTGCAGGGTTTGCAAAGATGATGTACCCTATGGTGATCCCGCTTCACAGCCTCACACGGGATGAAGTCATATCCAGGAGCATATCAAGGCTCCAGATCGCCGAGCGTTTTGTCAGGGCCATCCACGAGCGTTCGGTGAGGCTTATCATGGTCAGGCCTTATGATCTGAACATGGGAAACAGAATGGAAATTTTCAGGGAAGACCTGGAGTTCACCGGAGAGTCAATAAAGGCCCGCGGTTACGATTTCGGCTGGCCCTCAAACCTGAACGTATGGGCAGAGAGCATGCCGGGAGCACTGGCATGCGGCATAGTCCTGGTCTTCTGCAGCTGGTTCTACATGGTGCGCCTGAATACGGGGGGGGAGGGAAATGTAAGCATCAGGACCCTTTCTTTTTTGATCTTTGCCTCTTTGCTCGTGTCTGCGGGTATCTTTAAATTCCCTGTCATGGCCCGTATATGCGGAGGTCTCTGCGGTGCCGCTGCCGCTGCTGAGGCGGCTCTTTCTGCACTTGAGAGCCACAAAAGACCCCTGCTCGGAGCTGTAAAAGGACTTTTCATAGTAACAGCCGGAGGTTTGGCTATCGCGGCTTTCTACGGAACGACAATGGCGGCGCTGAGGCTTACACCGTTTTCCGGCGTGAAGCTGACACTTCTTCTGCCTCCTCTGCTCGTCCTTGTCCATGACCTGAGGCGTAAGGTGCACCCCGAATCCCTGCCTGAGATAATAGGCAGGCCCGCGATATGGGGAGAACTCTTCCTGATCGGCATAATGATGCTTGCGATGCTGATAATGGCACTGAGGAGCGATAATGTCTCCAATGTGCCTGCATGGGAAGTGGCCTTCAGGGAGTTCATGGAAAGGGCACTCCTTGTCAGGCCGCGTACCAAGGAGTTCCTGATAGGCTATCCGGCACTTGCGCTCTACTGGTATGTAGTGAGAAAAGGTTACATGCCTGGCTACCGTGAAGCCGTCAGGATCGTTTCGGTGCTCGCTTTCAGTTCGGCCGTAAACACTTTCTGCCACTTCCACACACTGCTTTCGCTGAGCATCATCAGGACCCTCAACGGATGGTGGCTGGGTATCCTGCTGGGGGGAACCGCAGTGGCAATATTAAATTATGTGATGATACCGCTGCATAAAAAACTGTCCGGAGATATACCGAATTGACCCGCAAATACGATGTCCTGCTGGCCGGATACTACGGCTTCGGGAACCTCGGTGACGAACTCCTTGTGGATGCCTGTGTAAAGCTCCTTGAAAAAAACGGGATCCCAAGGGAGAGGATCGCTGTGCTCTCCGCGGATCCCGACGGGACCAAAAAAACACTTGGGACAGCTTCTTATGACAGATGGAAGCTGAACGAGATCCGCAGTGCGATGAAGGATTCCAACACCATGCTTTTGGGCGGCGGAGGCCTGTTCCAGGACCAGACGAGCCTCAGATCCTGCTTTTATTACTGGTCTCTGGTCCAGATAGCCCGGATCTGTTCTGTAAAGAGCTGGGCCGTCGGACACTCATTGGGACCGTTTAACACGGCGATGGGTCCCTATTTTGCAAAAAAAGCATTTGGAAAGTGCCTCTACAGAAACGTAAGGAACAGAAGTTCCCTGGGGATGCTGAACAACTGGGGATTTTTCGGCACACAGTCTCCGGACCTTGTTATGTCACTCAAGGTAAAGAGGGATTTTGAAAGAGGCGACAGACTTCTGCTCAACCTCCGCACGGGATATGAGAAAGTGTCCAGGTCAGCCGTAAGCTCAGCTGTAAAGGCTGCAGAGCAAAAAGGCCTGAGCATATCCGCAGTTGCTTTTGCAGATGAAGATATTAAAGAGTTCGAAAAATATGCATGCAACGGCACTTTAAAATTGGATCAAATTACTGTTGTGAGATCACTGTCCCAATTCGAAGATATCCTCAGCAGAAGTTGCTGTGCGATCGGCATGAGGCTGCATTTCCTGGTCCTGGCGCTTCTGGCCGGGCTCCCACTGCGCGGTGCGCCCTATGATCCCAAAGTGGTTTCGTTCTGCAAAGAATGGGAGATACCTATGACCGGTTCCGCCGGCGCAGAGTTTTCGTCGCCGCCTGAAGCATGTATACTGGAAGAGACAGCAGACAAAGTGGCAACATCATTCAGAGAGGGACTTGCTGCCGTTTTGGGAGAGAGCTATGGAGAGAACAAGGATAAATGAACTTGAAAAGATAGCCGCCGAAGTAAGGAAAGACATAGTGAGGATGGCAGGACTGGCCAGATCCGGTCCGATAGAACTGCCGCTTCTGATATCCGATATCCTTGTCTATCTTTACTGGGAAGAGATGCTCCTGCTTGCCGGGAGTCCTGCAAGGGGCGACAGGGACAGGTTCGTCCTGGGCATGGAAGATGGAGTTCCGGCACTTTATGCGGTCCTTGCAAGACGGGGATATTACGAGCGCGAACAGCTATGGCACTACATGAGGCTTGGCTCCATGCTGCAGGCGCTGCCTGATTTCAGAAGGACCCCGGGTGTAGATGCTCCGCTTGTAACATCCGGCACAGAATTGTCGATCGCTTCCGGACTCGCGTACTCGCTCCGCAAAGAGGGGCTGAGATCCAGGGTCTTCTGTTTTTTGGAAGAAAAGGAGTGTCTGGGGCCTGATTTCATGCTTGAAGCTGAGATGTGTGCGAAATGCGGCCTTGACAATATAACGGTCATCGCTGTCTGCAAAGATAAAAGGGGATCAGGCTGTTCCGGATCACCCCGGGAGAGCAGGGATCCACTCAAAAAATGCGGATGGGACATTTTCGACGCAGACGGCAATGACTTCGCATCGATGGAAAAAGTCTTTGCAGAGGCAGGCTGCGAGAGGGGAAAACCAGCGGCTGTCTATGCGAAAGTCAGTAATGGCAGAGGACTGTCCTTTGCCGGCGAAGATGCCGCAAAAACAAAAATTATAATGAGCATGGAAGCGATGGACAGAGCTTTGGAAGAACTGGAGGGCAAGACAAATGGATGACAGAACAAGATCCTGTACGTGGGATGTTTTTTGTGAACATCTGGCATCTTATGCCGGGGATGAAGATTTTGCCCTTGTCGTCCAGGATATGGGTATCGACCTGGGTCTGCTGAACGATCTTCCCGAGGACAAAATATTCGTATCATCGCCGTCGGACCCAAACATGATACTCAATGCCGCCGGCATAGCCCTCAGCGGAAAGAGGCCCTGGATCGCGGGCCGTTCCTCAAAAATGATCAGCAGGAGTTATTCCCAGATCAGGGAGTCTTTGGCCATACCATTTCTGCCTGTGAGGATAGCAGTGGCTGACGGCGGTCTTTCATGCGGCGAGGAGGGCGCTTCGAGGACCATGACAGAGGACCTCTCTCTTATGAGAGGGATGCCCAACATGAGTGTGGTAGTGCCCTCTGACAGCAATTCTGTTAAAGGTATAACAGATGCGGCCCGCAAAGCAGAGGGTCCCGTATATATAAGACTCGGCCAGACCCCGCTCTCTCAGCTGGATCATGACCGGGACGGAGACTTCAGTCTGGGAGGGGCAAGGCTTTTGCGTGAGGGAACATCAGTCACAGTATGCACATGCGGGATAATGGGCCATCAGGCCCTTAAAGCCGCTGACATACTGGACCAGCAGGGGATAGATATTGAAATAGTCGACTGTTACAGTCTGAAACCGTTCCCTGAACAGACGCTTCTTGCATCGGTGAGGAGAACAGGCTGCTGTGTTGTTGCTGAAGAGCACAGCTACATAGGAGGGCTCTGCAGCGCGACTGCGGAGTGCCTTTCGGGCACATACCCCGTACCGGTCAAGTTCGTCGCGATAGAGGACCGGTTTGTCCACAGCGGTGCTCCCGAAGAACTGAGGGAATATTTCGGGCTGACGTGGAAAGAAATCGTAAACGCGGCTGCGCAGGCGTGGGCGCTCCGCAGGAGGTAGTCAATTTATGGAAATAAAATTTTCCGGGGTAACAAAGATCTTCGAACCGGACATAATAGCTTTGGAAGACATATATCTGCAGGTGGAAAAGGGAGAGTTTGTATATCTTGTAGGGGAGACAGGGTCAGGTAAAACGACCCTCATGCGTTGTATTACGCGCGAAGTAGTCCCCACCAGAGGACAGATAAGCGTAGGGGGCAACCTGCTTAGGAAGATCAACCGGTTTGACCTGGCACTTTTCAGGAGGGATATCGGTGTCGTCTTCCAGAGCTTCCTTCTCCTTCCCAATCTTACGGCATTCGAAAACGTCGCCTTCGTTCTCGAAGTGATGGGACTCCCGCCGAGAGAGATCAACGAGAGGGTCTCCGAGGTGCTGAAACTTGTTGGTATATGGCGAAGAAGGAATCTTTACCCTCCCCAGCTTTCGGGAGGAGAGCAGCAGCGTCTTGCAATAGCGAGGGCGATCGTCAACGGGCCGTCTCTCCTGATAGCTGACGAACCTACAGGGAATCTTGACACTCATACGGCTGATGAGATCATGCAGCTGATACTCGGGATCAATGCGGCAGGTACGACAGTTATGATGGCGACGCACAACCAATATCTCGTCGACACGTACCGCCACAGGGTGATCGAAATACACAGGGGCAGGATAGTCAGGGACGAAGAGCAGGGGAGGTACGAACTTCATGGCGGCTGTTAGATATGCGTGCAGGGACGGATGGAGGCTTATTGTCCGTCATTGGGGCATGAGCCTGCTGACAGTATTCACGGCTATGTCCGTATTTTTCATAATCGGAGCCAGTACCCTTTTTGTGCTGAATGTCAGGAATATCGTCAGCTCGCTTGAAAATCAGCTGACGATCCAGGCCTATCTGAAGCCAAAAGCGGATATAAATGCAGTGGAAAAAGCTGTGAAGGCTCTTCCTCATGTCAAAGAGACCAGGGTGGTCACAAAGGACATGGCGCTTGAGCGCCTCCGCTCCAGAATAGGAGAACAGGCAAAGGCAGTTATGCTGCTGGGCGAGAACCCATTGCCCGAAAGCATTGAGATAAAGGTAAGGAAAGCATCGGAAGTAGCAGAGACGGCACGCATTCTGGTCGCTGTGCCCGAAGTGGAAGATATCGTTTATGCCGGCCGTGTTGCGGAAAAGCTTACGAGGGTATCAGGTTTCGTCGAAAAATTTTCGATCGTAATGCTGTTGGTCGCCATCGCTGCAAGCGGAGTGGTCCTTTTTAACACAATAAGGATATCGGTCTATTCGAGAGAGGAAGAAATAGGTGTAATGATGATGGTAGGCGCCACCTCCACATATGTTACCCTGCCGTTTGTGATACAGGGTTTTATCCTTGGCCTTACCGGAGCGTTTTTTGCCTCCCTGCTGCTCGGCGGGACATACTATGCAGCCGTGACCAGACTTAAGGAGATGCTTCCGTTCATACCTTTCATAGAATCTACAAGGCTTACGGGAAAACTGGCATTTATGCTTGTATGCTGCGGAGCAACTGTCAGCCTTATATCGAGCCTTATGGCCGTGGAAAAATTCATAAGAAAAGCGTCCAGGCCCCTTTAACCTGCTGTGGGGAGGCAAAAATGAATTCGTACTGTAAAAGTATCGCCAACGCATTGATCATCTTTTTTATAATGACTGTCTCTCTCCTCCTCTTTTTTACAGGCGGACTGATTTACGCAGCCGAAAAAAAGGCAGATGATCTTGACAGGCAGATAAAGAAACAGGAAGAAGAGTACCAGAGGATCCAAAGACAGATCTCTTCCACTAAGCAAAAACTGACAGAAACTACCAAAAAGGAAAAGACGGTCACCCAGCAGATAGAGGTGCTGAGCCAGAAGATAACCATAACCCAGCAGAAGGTAAACGTTGTCTCCCTTAAAATAAGAAAAGTCCATCAGAATATCGTGAATCTTTCGAACGAAATATCGGTCAAAAACAAGAAGATCTCAGAGGTGGAAGATCTCCTGAAACATCGCCTAGTCTCAATATACAAGTATGGGGGCATAACTGATTTCAACCTCCTGCTGTCGTCCCAGGGCGCGGAAGATGCGCTTGCAAACTCTTATCTCCTCGGAAAGATAGCCGAGCAGGATCAGCAGCTGATAAATGAACTTAAGTTCCAAAAACAGAAATTAAATGAAACACAGGAACAGTTAAAGATCCAAAAGATAAGCCTGGAATCTCACGGCAAGGAGCTTAAGACGCAGACAAAGGAACTCAAAGGCGCGGCAAACGAGAGAAATGCCATCCTTGTTAAGGTGCGTAAGGACAAAGACCTCTACATGGCTCAGCAGAATGAACTTCTGAGAGCCTCAAAGGAGCTTCAGGCGACAATAAAGCGTCTGCTCACTGAGAAGAGAAAACTTGCAGCGGAGAAGCATCCAGGAAAACCCCAGACAGTATACTACCGCGGGGGAAGATTGGCCTGGCCGGTCCAGGGTACTATATCCAGCACATTCGGCACAAGGATCCACCCTATATTCAAAACCAAAATTACCCACACAGGTCTTGATATCACTGCGCCGAACGGGACCCCGGTCAAGGCCGCGGATACAGGAGAAGTGCTCTTTACCGGATGGCTGTCCGGATACGGGAATGTAGTGATCCTGGACCACGGTGGGAACCTCACTACCGTATACGCCCACTTATCAAGGATAGAATGTGCAGAGGGAGCAAAGGTCAACAGGGGCAGCATGATAGGCAGGGTCGGGGCTACAGGAGTGGCAACAGGCAACCACCTGCATTTCGAGACCAGAGTCAACGGAGACGCGGTCAATCCGATGAGGTATCTCCAGTAACGGATAAAGAAAAGCAAAAAGAAAGGTTTGTGGTCTTATGTTTAAAAAATACAGGGACATTGCCCTAGGCATCATATTGGGACTTCTTGTGGCCTCAGGAATATATATGACTCCGCAGGCAATAAGTGCCGACTGGCCCAAAGGTCTTCCGTTCTCGCCACAGCAGCTTGCGATAATCAAGCAGACCAAGCTGGCCCTTGAAACATACCAGGTCGACGGGGATAAAAAAGGTACCATAGATGACACGAAAATGTATTACGGAGCTATGAAAGGGATCGTAAGTTCAGTCGGCGACCCGTTCACCCGTTTTGTCGAGCCCAAGGAACTGGAGGAAGAGAACCTTGAGATGGAGGGCGAATACGGCGGGCTCGGAATATATATTACTTCGCGTGACGGCAGGACGATCGTCATAGCGCCGATCGAGAATACCCCAGCAGACAGGGTCGGCCTTAAGCCTCTTGATGAGATAGTAAAGGTCGACGAAAAGAACGTCATAGGAATGACAAGTGATGAGGTCGTCAAACTTCTGCGAGGCCCTGCTGGTGAACCTGTCAAAATCGGAGTAAGGCGAAAAAATCAAGACAAGATGCTGGAGTTCAAAATAATAAGGGAGATAATAAAAATAAAGACCGTCAGGCTCGAGATGCTCGGCGGCAGGATCGCATACATAAAGATAAACCAGTTCAATCTGAAAACCGACATTGAGCTTGAAGCAATGATAAAGTATGCAAAAAGAAAAAAGGCAGCTGGAATTTTGCTTGATCTCAGAAACAATCCCGGAGGCCTTCTCAACGTATGTGTGGACGTCACGTCCCAGTTTATTAACGGAGGAGTGGTGGTCGGGATGAAGGGACGTTTCGACAAGGCGAACGATACCCTCTATGCAGCCGAAGGCAGGGCAACAAAGCTGCCGGTCGTGGCACTGGTCAACGAAGGAAGTGCAAGCGCTGCAGAGATACTCGCGGGAGCGCTCAAGGACCACAAAAGGGCGGCAATAGTCGGGACAAAGACATTCGGCAAGGGATCGGTGCAGTCTCTCTTCAATCTGCCTGACAATTCGGGCATATACATAACTATAGCGCGCTACACCACTCCTTCAGGATTAGTTATCGACCACAAGGGCCTGGAACCCAACGTCAGGGTCGAAGGGGAGATAACGAAGGAAAAGCAAAATGACAGGCAGCTCCAGAAAGGGCTGGCATTACTCCGTAAGGAAGTTGCATCACATAAAAAAAGCACCAGATAGAAAAGGTGGATCGAATGGGTCGCCACTACAGAAGCAAAGACAGCTTAATGAGAGGCCTGCTCAAACTGGCATTGCTGGCAGTCCTCTCTTTTGCGCTTCTCTTTGCGGCATGTCTGCTTTATCCTGATAAATTTTCGCCCTCTGTCGTCAGCAGGGCAGAGAGGGTCACAGTTGCTGCCGAAAAACTGAGATCGAGAGTCGCCGAGATGTTTTCACTGGACCGGGAAGTTTCTAAGGAAATACCGGGGACAGTCATCAGGGAAGAAAAGAAAGAAGTCCCCCGGGCCATAAGCGAAGATGTGGCTGTCCGTGAAGAGAAAGCTAAACCTGAAAAGCCCGAAAAGCGGGGCATACTCGCAATAGTGGTCGATGACGGAGGAAACGACCTTGTCATGGCGAAAAAGATTGCATCTTTTGACATGCCCATGACATGGGCCATACTTCCCTACTCAAGGTATGCGACCGAAACCGCTTCCGTGGCAAAAGACTCGGATATACCCTACCTCCTCCACCTGCCTATGCAGGCGGAGATAGACAAGGACCCCAAAGAATATCTGGTCGGAAAGAATATGGATCGACAGATGATAAGGGAAGTTACGTCCAAAGCACTTGACTCGCTCCCCTTCCCGATAGGCATAAACAACCACAGAGGTTCACTTGCCACTTCTGATTGGGACACAATGGTCCCTGTGATAGACATCCTCAGAGAGAGGGATCTATGTTTCCTGGACAGCAGGACTTCGGGAAAGAGCGTTGCCTATGAGGCTGCCAAAGCAGCAGGGATCACCGCTTTCAGAAACAGGGGATTCCTCGACGGGACTCCGGACAAGGACTCGATCAGGGCGAGGTTTGACCAGATCGTAAAAACTGCGGTCAAGAGAGGGGACATGATCGTGATCTGTCATTTCAGGCCGGCTACCCTCCTCTTTCTTGAAGGGCTGGACCGGGAATACCGTGATCTTCCCGTCCGTCTGGTCACGCTGCCGGAAATGGCAGAAATACTTTCAAAGGCTCAAAAGGACGAAGAAGAATGATGACAGGTTCTGAGACCAACATGATCATAGGAACGCAGTGGGGCAATGAGGGCAAGGGCAGGATAGCTGACTTCATCGCCAACAGGTCTGACGTGGTCGTCCGTTTTCAGGGCTCATCAAACGGCGGACGGACGATACTGGCCTGCGGCGAAAAGTACAGGATCGGCTATCTCCCCACCGGCATACACCACGACGGCAAAAACTGTCTTATATGCGGTGGAGTGACGCTTGACCTTGAAAAGGTCTCGGACGAAATAGCGATGCTCAAGGAAGCGGGTGTGCTTAAGGCCAGACTGACCATCAGCAAATCATGTCACCTCATCCTGGACTACCATAAGAAGCTTGACGTACTCGACGGCCGCATCTTCGGGCATGACAGGAACATGACCATGACGGAACAGGGATTCGGACACTGCTGTTCCGACAAGTACAGGAGGATGGGAATAAGGGCTGTCGACCTTCTCCGTCCGGATATCCTCCATGACAAGATCAAAGAGGTCCTCGCCGTCAAGAACGAATACTTCACTAAAATTTACGGAGAAAAACCCATTGATCCGGATGAGCTGTACAAAAAATGCCTCAGGCTCGGAGAGTGGCTGATACCATACATTGGGGATCCTGAAGAGATAGTCGCGAGCTCAGTCTCAAAGAACCTTGGCATCCTCTTCGAGGCATGCGACGGAGCGCTAAATGATGTTGAAAGAGGATCCTATCCATACGTAATGCCCATATCTTCCCTGTCGGCGGCAGCACTGGCCGGTACCGGCCTCAGGTGGAACTCGCCGATGAGGATAATAGGAGTTGCCAAGGCATATTCTACAAGAAACGACAGCGGCCCCTTTGTAACGGAAGAATCAAGTGCTGTCGCAGCCTTCATGAGGAACAGGGGAAAGGAGTTCTCCGGAGTTTCGATGGAACCGAGGCGGGTGGGCTGGCTTGACATACCTGCCTTAAAATATGCGATAAAGGAAAACGGAGTTCACGCCCTTGCCCTGACTAAGCTCGATGTCCTGACGGGTATAGATGAACTTAAGGTCTGTACCGCATATAATGTCGGCGGTGAAAAAAAAGATGTCCCTGACATGGCAGGCAGGGATATGTGGAACGCACGTCCCGTATACAGAACATTTGAGGGATGGAGGGAAGATCTCTCGGGATGCAGTGACCTCAGGAACCTTCCGATCCAGGTGAAGGAGTTTATAAAATTCATAGAGGAAGAGGCCGGGATACCCGTTATTTGGGTCGGTTTAGGAGCCGACTGGGGAAAAGCACTCTTCATCAGAAGGTGACCGGAAAGCGAAAATGATTCCCAAACCTGTTGACATGTCAGGCGAAATCGGTATAATAGCTAACGTTGTTGCAGATGCGGTACGACTACGCGGTGCGGGCGGATAGCTCAGCGGGAGAGCACCTGCCTTACACGCAGGGGGTCGTAGGTTCGAAACCTATTCCGCCCACCATACAACCTAAAAAGTGGAGCTGTAGCTCAATTGGTCAGAGCGCCGGCCTGTCACGCCGGAGGTCGCGGGTTCAAGTCCCGTCAGCTCCGCCACTTTTTCAACGCCACTGAGATGGCGGGATAGCTCAGTAGGTAGAGCAACGGACTGAAAATCCGTGTGTCCCCAGTTCAATTCTGGGTCCCGCCACCAGTAACTTACAAAACCATATTGCGGAAGTAGCTCAGTGGTAGAGCACAACCTTGCCAAGGTTGGGGTCGCGGGTCCGAATCCCGTCTTCCGCTCCAGAGATATCAACGGTTCGTAGGTTTTCACCTACGGGCCGTTTTTTATTTTACTCATATTTTACTCACCTCACATCATACTGACACTCCAAAAATCATAACTTCACAAAAAAGCCTCAGTAAAAATACGTATTTTGTATGAAAATCATGTTTTTCTTGAGTTTTTTTGTTGTTTAACAATATTCGTTTTCGTATACTAGATGTTGAAAAGTACTGAATGGCTCTTGGAGACAATTGGGGGAATAATAATGAACCTAAAAAAAGACGAAAACGCAAAGAAATTGATATGGCTTGATGAGAAAAAGGCAGCAGAACATTTGTCATTAAGCGTATGGACACTAAGGGGCTGGAGGCGGTTGGGAAAAATAATCACAAAAAGAGGTACAGAAACTCCACCGCCATATTATCGCAGAGGTGGAAAGATCTTTTACAGAGCGGATGAACTTGACGACTGGCTTATGCAAGGTGCTCAGTGACATATCCCTATTATTGTCTGTATGAGTTTTATAGTTTTATCTTGATGCTTTTGTGGCAATATAGCAGTATAAAACAAAGTAAAAGCCTGAATATTTATAATTTATAACTGAATTTGAAAACCGCTATATTTCTTGTTGTTTAGCAATATTTTTTAATACAATGACATTGGATAGATAAATCAACAGAAATGAATAAATAAATAAAAAATAATATAGAGGGTACTTGTTTAGCAGTTTTAAAATTCTATATAATATGACTATGATGCATTAAAAGTCTATTGAATGATATATATGTTTATTTAAAGTGATTTTAAAAATATTATTCTAGTTGATTTGTTAATAGGACTTGTTTAATTGTTTTTAAATTTTGTATAATAAAAAGTGAAGAGATGATGAATAAAAATAATATAAAAGCTTATTTAAAATATATCAAATTATACCGACGAAAGTAACTTAAATATTGACATGCTATGAAAAATATTCAACTTAATGGCAACAGAACCTAAAATTAAATCTGTGGAGGAATCTACTATGACTAAGAAAAACGTAAGCGAAGAACTGGCAGATAAGATTTTTAAGATTCGTGAGGAGAAAACGGTACAAGAGAGCGATGTAGAAGAAATAAAAGATCTCATTGAGAAAGGCGCAGATGTTAACGCCTATGGCAACGAATATGGAACCTCTTTGCTTCATTGTGCAGTTTCTAAGGATATTTCTCCTTCAAGACTAATGGAGAGAGTAGTTAAGATGATCATTAAAGCAGGCTTTCAAGTAAACACCACTAACTGTATAGGTGAGCCATCATTATTCTATGCCGTGGAGACTGGAAACGGAGCTTTTGTGAAACAGATTCTTGATGCTGGTGCTGATGTTAATCTACAGAGTCAGACAGGCTGCACAGCGCTTTATGTTGCAGTAAAAATGCGAAACATAAAGATAGCTAAACAGTTAATAAAAAACGGAGCCGATTTAAATACACAAGATAGAATTGATCGTGATACCCCTTTACATCTTGCTGTAAAGAATAACGATGTCCGTATGGTAAAACTGTTGCTAAAATCTAAAGCCAAAGCGGATATCAAGGACTACTATTGTTATAACCCGTTGCTCACCGCAGTTTGTAACAATAATAAGGCGATAGTTAAACTGCTTGTAAAGAACCGAGCAAAAATAGAGATTGCATCAGGATTTAACTGTACACCACTATTCATAGCCGTTGATTTAAACAAGAAAGCTATAACGAAAGTGCTTTTAGAGAAAGGAGCCAAAGTGAACAAACTGGGTGGTTTAGAAGGAAACACACCACTGCATGCGGCTGTAAAAAACAGGAATCTTGCTATAGCGAAATTGCTTGTCGATGCGAAAGCAAATTTAAAAAAGAAAAATTGGGTTGGCATGACTCCGCTGCATATGGCGGCAGAAAGCGGTCAGTGCAAACTTGCGAAACTGCTCGTACAAAACGGCGCAGATCCTAGTATCAAAGATAAGGAAGGTAAGACCCCGCTGCATTTAGCAATCGAAAACAGCAGGGAAAAGTTGACTGGATATCTCCTTGGAATCGGTGCAGATGAATATATTCCATATAAAAATAGGTATAAGCTGTTGTATTTGGCCGCTCATAAAGGTAACCAAAGAATCATTAAAGTATTATTGAGTAAGGGATATGACCTTACCAAAAGATACTCCCGTGGTGTCACAGCCCTTAATATATTGTTTTTTAAGGGTCATGCAGATATTTTGATCGACTTTTTTAAAAACGCAGAAATAATTAATAGACACATTGGTTATATCAACAGTTACCTTGATATTTTGAAAACTTATCATCCTGAAGCCTATGACAAATTTAACCACCACATTCAGCGGTTGCTGACAGAAGAGACTATCAACAGTGCGGATAGGAGAAAGCCTGTCGCCACTGGCTACGAATACGATATTTAAGTACTTCAAAGGGGCAGAGAAGTAGCCCTCTGCCCCTTTACAGTTTCCATCGAAAATCATAATTTTTTTATATTCCATTTAATCCTTATCTGGTACCTCGACATTTTTTTTGAGGGGTTTAATGATAATTTCAAGGAGGATGAAAAATATGGCAGGATATTACGGGTTTTCTATGAGTAACAATGCCGTTGAGGCATACGAATCTGGGGAAAAACCGAAATCAAAGTGGACAAAAAGGGAAATCATTGAGGAAATCAAACGACAGCTAGAAGAAGAAGAGGTTGAGTTAAATGTATCGCTGTCCGTCATTGAGAAGATGCCTCTTGAAGCGCTGATGGATCTGGCCTTGTATGAGTCGTCATGGCACCACACGTCAGGTTATTTTAATGAAACCTCTTTCTATTCTGTAGACGCAAGTGAGATCACTGAATCGGATATAGAAGACTGGAGACTTCCAGAAAAAATAGCACAGACAGAGCGCAGGGCCAAAGTTCGATACACAGAGTGGTGGGGGAGCAGGAATTATCCTCGTAGACAGGAAATTGAAGAATGTGGTGTCATAAAGGACAACTGGTTTTACCCTGACAAAGGATTGGGGAAAAATGATATACACGGCAAATGGTTTGAAATTATCGAATACGAGGAAAAAAATTATTCTTCATCTGTGTTCCTGAGATCGCGGCCAATACTGCCTGGGCTGCCAGTCGGATGTACATACCTATGGACAGGATGTGGGCCGGATGTACATACCTATGGCCAGGATGTGGAACGAGAAGCGCACAAGCACGGAGACGATCACTCCGGAGGACGTCGCTGAAATGCTCCCTATATCCTTCACGCAGAACGACAACGAATCCATGGGAATGTATTCTCAGGCGAGAGGAGAAGCAGATGCCGGTTATCTTGATAATGTCATTGAAAAGGCTAAACAGATAGACAAAAAAGATTATGGCGTTGATGTAAGGATGAACGGGTGGGCTTTGATCAGCGAGATTTATGATTCAATTTTGATGGAAGAAATTCAGGCAGAGCATGATTTGCTTTTGTCGGATGAATTAAAGCTCAGGGAATATATAGAATGGCTTGATGATATCGAAGAGCTGGCTGGAGATATGCCGGTAGACGAATGGATCAAAACAGATGATGCTCGCAGATATGTATGTGACCCGCGAATCAGCTTTGAAAGCCGTAAACAATGCGACCCCAATGAAGAAAGTATCATAGATGAAGCATGGAAAATAATGAATAATGCTGTCAATGAATATATTGCTGACAAGATGAAACTCTTTGAGGAGATAGCGGAATCACAGGGGTTTGCAGTCATTGACGAAGAGGAGAGCAGGTTATCTAACAGTCAGTACTTATCAATGACTCACACGCATAACATCGATGAGTATGGAGACCTAATTGACGAGGATAAGGTTTATAAGGTACGTTTTTCGGATCATGAAGATATGCATGGCGGCAATGACCTTAATCTATCTTTTGAAGACAGCGCAGAAGAAAATGCTATTGAGCTTTATGAATTTCTTAAGAGTAAAAAACGGAAGACAAATATTTTATCAGGCATTGCCGGCAAATATCCAGTCTCAAATACAAGCCGAGTTTGAAAAGAACGTAGACGCAGTTGTGAGCGGGGCATATAAAAGGCCTTGCTGGCAGTTGCCAATAACTACAATGGCCAATGAGACCATCCCACAAATTGTGTAAACCTCCTGAAAGGTGCAAAATAGAGAGCACTGATCAGGAGGTTTTATTATGGCGAGAAGAAATCGTGATCCGGAACGTGAAGCAAAGCGGGAAAAGATGAGCA